>NZ_LEKG01000110.1:0-24878 GCF_001029515.1 Micromonospora sp. RV43
AGGCGGATGACGGCGCCGGCGTCGTGCAGCGCGGGTGCGAGCGCGCCGGTCCGGCCGCCGTGGCCGCGCTGGAGGGCGGCGAGGAGCGCGGCTGCGGGCAGTGGCCGGGCGAACAGGTGGCCCTGCCCGGCGGCGCAGCCGAGTTCCCAGAGCGCGCGGCGTTGCGGTTCGCTCTCCACGCCCTCGGCGACCACGGTGAGGTCGAGGCTGCGGCCGAGGTCGAGGGTGGAGCGGATCACGGCGGCGGCTTCGGGCGCGGTCTCCATGGCGCCGACGAAACTGCGGTCGATCTTCAATTCGTGTACGGGGATGCGGGAGAGCAGGGAGAGCGACGAGTATCCGGTGCCGAAGTCGTCGAGTGCGAGCCGGACGCCGGAGTCACGCAGGCGGCTGAGGACGCGGTCGACGACGTCGAGCTGGCTGAGGGTGAGCGTCTCGGTCAGTTCCAGCACGAGCCGGTCCGGCGGGAGGTCGTGGGCGCGTAGCCGGGCCAGCACGGCGCCGGGGAAGCGGGCGTCGAGCAGGCTGCGCGGGGACACGTTCACCGAGACGGGCAGGTCGAAGCCGGCGTCGCGCCAGGAGCCGGCGGCGATGAGCGCCTGGTCGAGGATCGCCTCGGCGAACGCGGGGAGCAGCCCGGAGCGTTCCACCGCTTCGAGGAAGCGCAGCGGGTCGATGAGCCCGTGGGTGGGGTGGTGCCAGCGGGCCAGGGCCTCCGCGCCGATCACCTCGCCGCTCGCCAGGTCGACGATGGGCTGGAAGTTGACGGTGAACTCGTGGTCGGCGACGGCGCGGGGCAGTTCGCCGCCGAGGGTGAGCCGGCTCAGGTCGGCGGTGTCGCGGGCCGGTGCGTAGGTGGCGACCCGTTGGCCGGCGCGTTTGGCCTGGTACATGGCCACGTCAGCGCGGCGCAGCAGTTCGGCCATGCCGCCGGTGGCGGGGGCGACGGCGATGCCGCCGCTGGCCTCCACGCTGATCCGCATGCCGTCGAGGTCGAGCGGGTCGTGCAGCGCCGCGAGCAGGGCCTCGGCGCGGTGGGCGGCGACGGCCGGTGCGGGCAGGCCGCGCAGGAGTACGGCGAACTCGTCGCCGCCGAGCCGGGCGACCAGGTCGTCGGGGCGGGCCGCGCCGCGGAGTCGTTCGGCGACCTGGATCAGCACCTGGTCGCCGGCGCCGTGCCCGAGGGTGTCGTTGACTTCCTTGAAGTGGTTGAGGTCGATCAGCACCAGGGCGGTGACACCGTCGGCGTGCCGGCTGGTGAGCTGGGCGCTGCCCTCGTCGAGCAGGTGCCGCCGGTTGGACAGGCCGGTGAGGGCGTCGTGGGTGGCGGCGTAGGCGTGGTCCTCGGCGATGCGGGCGAGTTCGGCGTACGCCTGGGCGTTGCGGACCGCGGTGCAGAGGGCGGAGGCGAAGGTACGCAGGGTGTACTGCTCGCGTTCGGAGAGTTCGACCGGGCCGGCGAACCGCAGCCGCAGCACGCCTACGTCGTCGGTGCGGTCGTGGCCCTCCAGCGGGACCGGCATGACCTGACCGTCGACGGTGCTGGGCCGGGGGGCTGTTCCGTCGTACGCGATGTCCGTGCCGTTGCCCCGGACGGTGCGTTCGCCGTCGCGCAGCTCGATCTCGACCTCGTCGGCGGAGAAGAGTTCGCTGGCCTCGGTGACCGCTGTGGTGAGCACCTGGTCGAGGTCGACCACGTTGAGGGCGTCGGTGGCGCGGGCCAGGCGCTGCCATGCCTGCTGCTCGGTGCGGGTGCGGATGCGGCTGGAGTAGGCCAGGTGCAGGCTGAGCACCAGCGCCGGTACGGCGAGCAGCAGGCGGGGGTCGACCCGCAGGATGAGCACGGTGCTGGCGGCCACCAGGAAACGCAGGCCGAAACCGGCGATCCGCAGGTCGAGGTCGTCGCGGAACTGCTGGAGGATCGGTGTGCGGGAGGCGAGCGCGATGACCGGGATCGCGAGGACGTCATCGAGGACCGCAGCCACCAGGTAGACGAACCCCAGCAGGACGACGATGCCGAGTGGCTCCCGAGGTGGCCAGGCGCTTCCCAGCAGCAGGGTGGCGACAGTGGCTCCGCCGGCCACCAGTGTGTGCTTCGCGATGGCGAATGCCACCTTGATGGGGGCCAGGCGGGTGACTGATCCGCACGCCACGCCGATCCCGGTGGCCAGGACGACCCACGAGGGCGGAGCGACAGCGAGGCCGATGACGATCGCGGTCTCGACCCAGGCGAAGTAAAAGGTGGTGGAGCGGATCCGCAGACGGGTCTTGATGACGGTGGCCAGGGTCACCGTCACGACGAGGGCTGTGACGGTGACGAAGTCACGTACGGAGTCAGGGTGTTGTGTACGGGCGGAGTAGATCGCGGTGAGGGCGACGATCGTCGCCCCCGCGACCAACGTGTAGACGATCCCGCGCAGGTGTGGGTCGACAGCCGTTCGGCTTTCCGTGGTTCGGCTCAACCCGAGTCACCCGCCGCTCACCGTCGGTATGCGATGAGCGGCAGCCTACCGCTTCACCCGGGTCCGGGAAACTCATCCCCATTCGGTGCTGCGCATTGTGCTGCCCTCCTCGGATATCGCTTCGGGGCGGAATGGTCACGGACTGAAGTCGTTACTTCGATCCGCTGCCGCTCATTGCCGCCGGCGCCCTGTGCCTTCTTTGCGCGTATCCGCGCCTTGCTGACTGAAGGCAGATTAGGGGATATTCGAGTTGGTCTGAAAGAATTAATGTCGGTATGCGCAATATAAGTAACTATTGCGGGTTAAATGACGTTCTGTCCATGGCCTGCTTGCGGAGCGAAGCCGACTGTCTCCTTTAGGTACCCGGGCCGTCGCTGAGCGCATCGAATAGCGCGATACCACTCGGTCCGTGTGTAGCGTCGCTGTGGCGGCGAAACATTACAACCGTGCTTCGGGTGACTTCGGCAGACGTGTCGGACGACGGCGGCGACCAGCGCCTGAGCCCGGGGCGACGCCTCTGTGACGAATCGATTACGCTGTCGCTTCGTGGTGGGCGGGTGCCCACTGAGGCTGGAACAGCAGCATGGAAATCCGGGTTCTCGGGGGCTTGGCGGCGCGACTCGGCGCCGTAGACCTTCCGCTTGGAACGCCCAAGCAGCAGTTGGTGTTCGCGCTACTCGTCGCGCGGGCCAACCGGCTGGTCACGGTTCACGACCTGGTGGACGAGCTGTGGCCGGACGCTCCACCACGGTCGGCGATCGCAAACGTCCGGACCTACGCCGCCAATCTGCGGCGGAGTCTCGGCTCGGGTGCGGACGACGAAGCGAGGATCGTCCGTGAACCGGGCGGCTATCGACTTTCTCATCGACGAGAAGCTGATCGATCTGCATCGACTGAACGTGCGCTCGCGCCGCGCCCGGGAGTTGATACGGGAGGGGCGGTCGACGCAGGCCGTCCCGGTGCTCGTCGAGGTGGTCGGCGCGGCGGCCCCACTGCTCGCAGGGTTGGCGCTGGGGCCGGCACTCACCGCTCAGCGCGAGGCCGTGAGTCAGGAACGGCAGGCGGCGCTGGAACTGTTGACAGAGGCATATCTCGACCTCGGGCGCCCCGAATCAGCGGTGTCGTTACTGCGTGACCACGTCTCGCATCAGCCGCTGCGCGAGCGGGCGCAGTGTCTCCTGATGCGCGCGCTCATCCAGACCGGCGACGCAGCGGGCGCCCTGGCCGTCTACCGCGCCACTCGCGAGGCGTTGTCCGATCAGCTCGGGGTGCCACCCAGCGCGGAGATGGAACGACTTCGTGTGGCGGCCACCCGGGCGCGACGCCGGATTCCGGAATCGGCGCGCGAGGTGGAGACGATCCGGAGTGGTGCTCATAAGCGCAATTGGTTGCCGCGGACGGTGATGGATTTCGTCGGCCGGGAGGAAATGGTCGATCGATTGTTGTGCGAAGTGCGGGAGGCATCCGGGCAGGGTCCGACGATCCGGGTGATCGACGGCATGGCGGGCTGCGGCAAGACGACCCTCGCCCTGCATGTGGCCTCCCGGTCGGCCGAGCGCTTCCCCGACGGGCAACTTTTCGTCGACCTGCGGGGACACAGCACGCGAACACGGATGCGGCCCACGGTGGCCCTGGACACGCTGCTTCACCAACTGGGTGTGCCGGCCGGCCGGATACCGCTGGAACTGCCCGACCGGCAGGAGATGTGGCGGCGCGAACTGGCCGCGCGTTCGGTGCTGGTGGTGCTCGACAACGCCGCCGACAGCCGGCAGGTCGAGCCGCTGCTACCCGTCTCCGGATCGGCCGTCGTCCTCGTCACCAGCCGGCGGCGCCTGCTGGCACTCACCGAACGACCGCCGGTGTCCCTCGCCGTCCTCGCCGAGGCCGAGGCGCTCGAACTGCTCGCCACCCTCATCGGGAGCGGCCGGGTGGCGGCCGAGCCGGAGGCCGCGCGACAACTGGTCGCCATCTGCGGCTGCCTCCCTCTCGCTGTCGGACTGGCCGGCACCCGGCTGGCACATCGGCCCGACTGGCGGATCTCCGACCTCGTCGACAGGTTGAGCCACAGGTCGATCTTCCTCCCCGGTCTCCGCGCCGAGGCGCGAAGCGTGGTGGAGGCGTTCGCCGAGTCGTACGAGCCGCTCGACGAGGCGTGCCGGAAAGCCTTCCGATCCTTCGGGCTGGCGGCCGGGAACCACCTCGACACCGCCATGGTCGCCGCCCTCACCGACCTGCCCCTGCGGGACGCGGCGGACGTCCTCGACGAACTGGTGGACCGCCACCTCGTGCAGGAGACCTCGGCCGGCCGGTACCGCCTGCACGACCTGATGAGGCGTTACGCCGCCGAACTGGCCCGGCAGGAGGACGAGCCGACGACCGGGCGACCGGCGATCCGGAACCTGCTGGATCACGTGTTGCACTCGGTGGTGCGGGCGTCCGCGTCGATCGAGGACGGCCGGGTGCTCGCGCAGCACCTGCGGCTCGGAGAACCGCTTCGACCGGATCTGCTCGCCGGACGCGTCGACCGCGACCTGGACTGGCTGGAGGAACAGCGGTCGAACCTGGACGCCTTCGTCCGTCAGGCGGCTGACCAGGGCCATGAACCGATGGCGTGGCGTCTGGCTCGCGCCGGTTGGCGGTTCTTCTACATACGCGGCTACTTCGACGACATATCGGCCACGCACGCGGTGGGTCTCGCCGCCGCCCAGCGGTGCGGGGACCGGCACGCCGTGGCCCTCATGCACAACTATCTCGCCTCGGCGTGCGTACGCACCGGCGCCTACCAGGACGCTTCGGCACACCTGCACGAGGTCGTGTCGATCCTCACCGGGCTCGGTGACGAATCGGGCGCCCATCGGGCACGGTTCAACCTCGGCGCCGTGCACTGGCTGACCGGGCGGCTCCACCAGTCGCTCGAAGCCAACCGCATGACGCTGCGCAGCTGTGCGCTGGACACCCTTCCGGTCCTGCCGAACCTCGGCCTGACACTGCGCTACCTCGGTCGTTACGACGAGTCGATGGCGGTTCATCGGCTGCACCTCTTCGCCGCCCGGATCAAGCAGGATCCGTTCCACATGTCGAACGCACTGGGGCATCTCGGTGGCCTAAGATACCGCCTGGGACAGAACGCGGCGGCGGAGCGCCTGCTCCGAGCCTCGCTCGCGCTCCGGGATCGCACCGGCAACGGCTTCGGCCGTGCCGAGACGCTCAGCGACCTCGCCGGCACCTACCGGCAACTCGGCCGCTACGACGACGCGCTGCGGCACCACGAGGCCGCCATCGAGGCCGCCGCCGCATCCGGCGAGCGGCACGTCCAGGCCCAGGCACGCAACGAGCTGGCCGTCACCCTGGGAGCCACGGGGCGAGCCGACGAAGCGGTGGCCGTCTTCGAGGAGGCACTCGCCATCGCCACCCGGATCGGCCATCCGTACGAGCAGGCCCGCGCCCTGGACGGCCTGGCCGGACATCTTGCGGAGAAGGAGTCGGCGCAGGCGCGACGGTACCGGCAGCGCGCGCTGGCGATCTTCGAGCGGATGGGTGCGCCCGAGCGCCACGACCTGCGCCGGCAGCTCGCCGAGACGCCGGCCTGAACCGGCTTATCGATTTCTTATCGCGGCGTTCGTTAGCGTCCCCGGCATCGGCCACGGGGAGGGTTCAGCGCCAGAGCGGACCCGGCCGGACGAGGCCCCCACCGTCAGTTCCCCCCAGCGAATCGGCGGTGGGCAGGTGAGGGAGGGGCGTCGTGCACCGGCACCCGACACGACGCTCCTCCCCGCCGCAGGCCGCGGCACCCGGGCAGGCCGGAGCACCCGCGTCGTCGTACCCGGCGGATAGGGTCGGGCCGTGACCGAACCCGCGCAGCTCACCCACGTCGACCCGGCCGGTGCGGCCCGGATGGTCGACGTCTCCGCCAAGCCGGTCTCGGGCCGGCTCGCGGTCGCCGCCGGCCGCCTCCGCACCACCGCCGAGGTGGTGGAGTTGCTGCGCCGCGACGGCCTGCCCAAGGGCGACGCGCTCGCCGTCGGCCGGCTCGCCGGCATCATGGGCGCCAAGCGCACGCCCGACCTGATCCCGCTCTGCCACCCGATCGCGTTGCACGGCGTCACAGTCGACCTCGACCTCACCGCCGACACGGTGGAGATCACCGCCACCGCGAAGACCGCCGACCGCACGGGCGTGGAGATGGAGGCGCTGACCGCCGTGGCGGTCGCCGGGCTCGCCCTGGTCGACATGGTGAAGGCGGTCGACCCGGCCGCCTCGGTGGACGCCGTCCGGGTGCTCCGCAAGGAGGGCGGCAAGACCGGCGAGTGGGTCCGGCCGGAGGACCGGCCGTGATCCGGGCCCGGGTGATCGTGGCGTCCAACCGGGCTGCCGCCGGGGTGTACGAGGACACCAGCGGCCCGCTGCTCGTGACCGGGCTGCGCGAGCTGGGCTGCGAGGTCGACGCTCCGGTGGTGGTGCCCGACGGCGAACCGGTCGGCGACGCCCTGCGTGCCGCCCGCGCAGACGGCGTCGACGTGGTGCTGACCAGCGGTGGCACCGGCATCACCCCGACCGACCGCACGCCCGACGTGACGCGCGCGCTGCTCGACTACGAGATCCCCGGCATCGCCGAGGCGATTCGCGCGCACAGCCGCGACACCGTGCCGACGGCTGCGTTGTCCCGCGGGCTGGCCGGGGTGACCGGCCGGACGCTCGTGGTCAACCTGCCGGGCTCACGCGGTGGCGCCCGGGACGGCCTGGCGGTGCTCGGGCCGATCCTGCGGCACGCCGTCGACCAGCTTCGCGGCGGCGACCACTGAACCCGCGCGGCACGTGCCCCGGCGTTAGGCTCGCCGGATGAGCACGGAAACCGAAGCCGCCGCGGCCGAGGCCGGCACGCCACCACCGGCCGGGTGGGAGGAGGCCCGCTCCCGGGTGTACGCGGTGGGCCTGTCCGCCGCGCTCCCCGCGGTCGCCCGTCCGCTGGCCGAGGCCGACGGGCACACCCTGGCCGAGCCGCTGACCACGCGCACCGACCTGCCGGCGTTCCCCACCTCCAGCGTGGACGGCTGGGCGGTGCGCGGCGCGGGGCCGTGGCGGGTGGTCGGGCGGGTGCTCGCCGGGCAGACCGCGCCTCCGCTGGAGGCCGACGGCAGCACGGTGGAGATCGCCACCGGCGCGATGGTTCCCGAGGGCACGACGGCGATCCTGCGGATCGAGGAGTCGACGCGAACCTCGGACGGCCTGGTGTCCGGCACGCCCCGCCCGGCGCCGGAGTGGCGGGAGCCGGGCGAGGAGGCGCACCTCGGGGAGGTACTGCTGCCCGCCGGCACGCCCGTGGACCCGGCGGTGATCGGCCTGGCCGCCTCCTGCGGGCACGACACGCTGCGGGTCCGCCGCCCACCCCGGGCCGCGCTCCTGGTCTTCGGCGACGAACTGCTCACCTCCGGTCCGCCCGGCGCCGGGCGGGTCCGTGACGCGCTCGGTCCGTCGGTGCCGGCCTGGCTGCGCCGCTACGGCTGCCAGGTGCGCGCGGCCGACGTGGTCGGCCCGGTCGCCGACACGCTGCCCGCGCACGTGGCGGCGCTGCGGGGCGCGCTCGCCAACGCCGACCTGGTCTGCACCACCGGCGGCACCATGCACGGTCCGGTCGACCATCTGCACCCGACGCTGGAGGCGCTCGGCGCCGACTACGTGGTGAACACCGTGGCGGTGCGCCCGGGTTTCCCGATGCTGCTCGCCCGGCTGGTGGACGGCGACGGGCGGGTGCGGTTCGTGGCCGGTCTGCCCGGTAACCCGCAGTCGGCCGTGGTGGCGCTCGTGTCGCTCGTCGCGCCCCTGCTCGCCGGTCTCACCGGCCGGCAGATGCCGGTACTGCCGCACGTGACACTGGCCGAGCCGATTCCCGGGCGCGGCGACTACACCCATCTGGCGCTGGCCCGCTGGGACCGCGTCGCCGGCACCGCGTACCCGGTGCGGCACGTCGGCTCGGCGATGCTGCGTGGGCTGGCCGGCGCGGACGGGTTCGCGATGATCCGGCCCGGCACCAGCGGCGCGGCCGGCGACCGGGTGCCGCTGGTGCCGCTGCCACTGACCCCCGGGGAGCGATTCGGGTGAGCGCGACGAACGAGCCGACGGGAGACGTCGTGACAGTGGAAGCAGGCGTGGTGCTCGGCGCGGTGACCGACCGGCCGCTCGACCTGGCCGCGCACGAGGCGGCGGTCGCCGACCGCCGTGCCGGCGCGGTGGTGTCCTTCCAGGGCGTGGTCCGCGACCACGACCACGGGCGGGCGGTCACCCGGCTGGAGTACGAGGGCCACCCCACCGCCGAGGCGGTACTGCGCGAGGTGGCGGCCGAGGTGGCGGCCGACCCGCAGGTGTACGCGGTGGCGGTGTCGCACCGGATCGGCCCGCTGGAGATCGGTGACGTGGCACTGGTGGCGGCGGTCAGCACGGCGCACCGCGCGGCCGCGTTCGCTGCCTGCGCCCGGCTGGTCGACGAGGTGAAGGCGCGGCTGCCGATCTGGAAGCGGCAGGTCTTCGACGACGGCACCGAGGAATGGGTGAACTGCCCCTGAGGGCTCAGCGCCGGGCGGCGAGCGCGGCGGTGCGGCCCAGCCGCTCGTGGTAGAACGCCGGCTCGGCGCCGGGACGCCACGGCAGCGCCGCGACGAGCACGATCAGCGCGATGGCCAGGGAGTTCTCCATCAGCGCGCCGAACAGGCCGTCCTGGTAGTGGGACACCTCGGGGAGTTGGTGCTCGTACGGCCAGATCGGTGAGATCAGGAACAGCAGGTAGAGCCCGAGCGCGCCGACGCCGTGGCGGAGCCCGGTCAGCGTCGGGTACCAGATCGGCGGGCGCAGTGCCGGCACACCGTTGGCCGAGGGACCGCCGGTGCCGCGCGGGGGCAGGCCGCGGCTGGCTTCGCGGCGGCGTACCGCGGCGTCGGCCAGCACGATGATCGCCGGGATGACCCAGATCAGGTGGTGCGACCAGGAGATCGGGCTGATCACGTTGGCGGTGAGCCCGACCAGCGTGAACGCGGTCAGCTCGTCGCCGTCGGCGCGGGCGCTCATCGCCCGGGACAGGCCCAGCGCCAGGATGAGCACCGAGAACGCCAGCCAGAGCAGGCCGGGCGTCTCGATCGAGTCGTAGAGGCGCGCCAGCAGACCGGCGAGGGACTGGTTGGCGGTCATGTCCGCCGCGCCGACCCGCTCGGTCTGCCAGAGCACGTCGGCGAAGTACGCGCGGGACTCCTCACCGAGCACACCGAACGTAGCGATGGTCACGCCGATGGCGGTGCCGACAGCGGTGAGCGCGGCCCGCCACTGCCGGGTGAGCATCAGATAGGCCACGAACAGCGCCGGGGTGAGCTTGACCGCTGTGGCGAGCCCGATGCCCGCACCGGCCCAGGCGCCGCTGTAGACGAACCGGGCCAGCGGCGAATCGGCCGTCTCGTAGTGGGTGCCCCGCTTGGCCCGCCAGCGCAGGCCCACCATGTCCGCCATGATCAGCGCGAACAGCAGCAGGTTGACCTGCCCGTAGCCGAGCGTCTCCCGGGACGGCTCGATGGCGACTGCGAGCGGGGTGGCGATGCCGACGGTGAACCAGAGCGGCCAGCCGAGCCGGTCCACGATGGGGCGTAGCAGCGCCGCGAGGACGACGGCGAGCGCGCCGATGCTGGCGAGCGCGTTGACGAAACCGGCGCCGTCGACCGGCAGCCACGACATCGGCAGCATGACCAGGGCGGCGAACGGGGGGTAGGTGAAGCCCAGCGTGGTCGAGGGCGCGACGAAGTCGTACAGCTCGTTGCCGCCGGCCCACCACAGCACCGCGCCGTGGTAGATCTTCATGTCGAAGAAGTTGTACGGCCGTCCGAAGGCGCCGATGGCGAGCCACGCGGCGTACGACACGGCGGCGACGACGCCGAGACGCACCACGATCCGGCGGTCGACGCGGGAGGTCGGGGCGAGGCGGTTGGTCCGTCTACCGACTGTCGTCGGCATGGCGTGGCCACCCCCGTACCAAGGTCGTCGTACCCGTCCAGGTCCAGAACGGAGCCTAGAACGGCGCCTCACGTTGCTGCCTCCCGCGTTACGCGACCGTGTCCGATCCCACACGTGTTTTTGACATTTCCACCGCGTTAACGGGTCTCGGACGGTTCAGGTGATTGGTGGCCTTGCGGGGGGTGGTAGGCCGTACAGAGTGCCTGGTCAGCCGGGCATGCGGCGGGCGGTCGCCGCGGAGCGTACGGCGATCTTCGTCTCGCGGCGTGCCGTGCGGACCGCGCGCTTGACCGACCGGCGCAAGTGGTCGATCCGGTGGCCGGCGCGCCAGCGCAGCCCCGGCTTGCCCTCGGTGTCGGCGGCGGCGAGGAGGAGGCCACCGAGCAGGCCGAGGTTCTTCAGGAAGTGGATCTGGTTGTTGTTGCGCGCGGCCGGGTCGTCGTTGTTCCAGAAGGCGTGGCCGGCGGCGGTGGTCGGGATGAGCGTGCCCGCGAGCACCAGCGCGGCCGGACGGGTGAACCGGCCGGTGGCGAGCATCAGGCCGCCGACCAGCTGGGTGGCGGCGTTGGCCCGGATCAGCGAGACCGTGTCGGTGGGGATGCGGGGGTGCACGTTCTGGATCAGCGGGGCGACCTTCCCGGTGACCGGTTCCGCGGCCTGCACCAGGCGTTCCGGGTTGCGCAGGTTGCGGGCGCCGCTGACCACGAAGATGCCGCTCAACATGACTCGGGCGAGGGAGCGCACGGGCTTCATGGCTCAGTCTTACCCCGTCGGGGGCGTCGTCATCCCCGCAACACACGAAAGGTATCGGCCGACGTGGACGTCCGAACGGTATCGATTTCAGCGACCGTCGCGGATGGACCGGTTGCGTTCGGTAAGGTCGCGCGGGTGACGACGCTGCGACTGCGCCCCGAGGGCCCCGCCGACGAGGCGCCGGTGGCCCGGGTGCTGGCCGCCGCCTTCGCCCGCCCCGACGTGGCCACCCCACCGGAGGTCGGCCTGGTCGAGGAGCTGCGGCACAGCCCGGCGTGGATCCCGGAGCTGGCCATGGTCGCCGAGTACGGCGGCGAGGTGGTGGCGTACGCGCTGCTCACGCGCGTCGGCGTACGCACCGAACGCGGCACCTGGCCGGCGCTGGCCCTGGGTCCGGTGGCGGTGGCGCGGCACCGGCAGCGGCTGGGGCACGGCACGGCGGCGGTGCAGGCGGCACTGGACGCCGCGACCGAGCTGGGCGAGCGGCTGGTGGTGGTGCTGGGCGACCCGGCCTACTACCGGCGGTTCGGGTTCGGCCCGGCGGACCGGCTGGGCCTGACCAGTCCCTGGTCCGGGCTGGGGGAGCCGTGGCAGGCGCTGGTGCTGCCGCCGTCGGCGAGCGGAGAGCCGTCACCGCCGTCCGGCGAGGTGGTCTTCCCGCCACCGTGGTCGCGGGTCTGAGCGGTCCGGATCGCGGCCGAGCGGCCTGAGACCGCGTGGCCCGAGCGGCCTGAGCCGTCAGGCGGGCTGGGTACGCAGGTAGCGGCCGAAGTGCGGCACTGTGAACGCCACAGTCCCCCGCTCGCCGGAGTAGATCAGCCCCTTCTTGATCAGCGCGTCACGCGCCGGGGAGAGGCTGGCCGGTTTGCGGCCGAGCGCGCGGGCGATCTCGGCGGTCGGCACCGCCGCGTCCATGTCGTCCCGGGCGCCCTCCTCGCCGTCCACCAGCGCCAGCGTGGCCATCGCGCGCATGTACTCGCGTTCGGCAGGCGTGGCCCGCTCGAACCGGGAGCCGAAGAACCCCACCGCCAGTTCGGCCTCCGCCTCGGGCGCGGCGACCCGGACGTCCGCCGCGGTGATCGGGGAGCGGGGTGCGTGGTCCCAGGTGGCCTTCCCGTACGCCTGGACGAAGTAGGGATAGCCACCCGACTTCTCGTAGAGCAGGTCGAGCGCCTTCTGCTCGTACTCGACCTCCTCCCGCTCGGCCGGCGCGCAGAGCGCCTGGTCGGCGGCGATCCGGTCGAGCCGGTCGATGCGCTGGTAGCGGTAGAGCCGCTCGGAGTACGACTTGGCGGCGCTGAGCACGGCCGGCAGGTGCGGCAGGCCCGCGCCCACGACGATGAGCGGCGCGCCGAGCTGCGACAGCTCGTGGCAGGCGGCGCAGAGCGCGGAGACGTCCTCGGCGCCGACGTCCTGCATCTCGTCGATGAAGATCGCGATGCCGGTGCCGACGTCGGTGGCGACCGCCGCCGCGTCGCTGAGCAGTTCGACCAGGTCGATCTCGATGTCGCCGGAGTCGGCGCGCCCGCTGCTCGCGGGTACGTCGATGCCGGGCTGCCAGCGGTCGCGCAGCTTGGGTGCCGCGCCGCCCCGCCCGGTGGGGGTGGAGCGTTGCGCGAACGCCTTGAGGACGCCGAGGAACGCGTCGATCCGGTCCGGGGCACGGTGCCGGGGCGCCAGCTCGCGGACGGCCATGTGCAGCGCGGCGGCGATCGGGCGGCGCAGCGACTGGTCCGGCCGGGCCTCGATCTTGCCGGTGCCCCAGAGGTGGTTGATCGCCTCGGACCGCAGCGTGTTGAGCAGGACCGTCTTGCCGACTCCCCGCAGGCCGGTGAGCATCAGGCTGCGTTCGGGGCGACCGCGGGCGATCCGTTCCAGCACCACGTCGAAGACGTCCAGTTCCCGCCCCCGCCCGGCGAGTTCGGGCGGGCGCTGGCCGGCGCCCGGTGCGTACGGGTTGCGGACCGGATCCACGAATCGCACAGTATCGGGTTCTCTAGCGACCAGGCTAGATGCGCATAGAGGCGGCTACCGCGTGTCGGCCTCGATACAAAACTAGGGCTGTCTAGCGTGGATGCTAGACAGCCCTAGTTTTGGTTACCGACAGGCGGACAGGGTCAGCGGCGCTTCAGACAGAGCACGAAGTCGAGCGTGTCCAGCTCACTGTCGAAGAAGTACCAGTCGGTGTAACCGGCCACCTTCCCGCACTTCGCCTCCGCGTCCTTCTTGCCGCTCGTCGCGCCGTCGATGCGGCGCAGCACCTCGTACGTCTTCGGGGCGCAGTCGGCGATCACCAGCTTCGGCTGGCCGCCGCCACCTTCGTTGGCGACGCACTGGCCCGCCTTGACGAAACGCGGATCGGTCGACGAGGCCGGGGCCGCCGTCGTGGGCGTCGTGTCGGCCGGTTCGCTCGGCGGCGCGGCCTCGCCGGTCGGATCCGCGGCCGGCGCGGTGGCAGCTGTCGTGCCGCCGGTCGGGCTCTGCTCGTCCCGGCCCAGCATCCAGTACGCCCCGGCGCCGCCCAGCAGCAGCACGGCCAGCACGATCACCACCACCAGCAGCGGGCCCTTCCCGCGCTTCGGCGGCGTCGGCTCGGCGTACGGCGGCTGCCCGCCGCCGTACGGCGGCCCGGCATAGGGGTCACCCGGGTGGCCCTGCTGCGGCGGCCCGGGTGACCAGGCCGGTCCCGGCTCGTAGCGCTGCGTCGGCGGCCCGTACTGATCGGCCGGCGGGCCGTACTGCGGGTCGGGCTGCGGGGCGTAACGCGGGTCGCCCGGCGGGGCGTAGCGGGGATCGGGCTGCGGGGCGTAGCCGTCGTCGGGCCGTCCCCAGGGCTCGGGAGAGCCGCCGCCCGGTGGACCGAAGTTCGACATGAACGCCTCCTGCGTACGCCAGTGCTGAGAGGCCGGCCACCAACTGGGGACGCCGACGCCGTGGTCACCGTAGCGTGGTCCCACGATGAGCTCACGCCCTACGAGTGCGACGAACGTTGTCGATTCCGCGACGCCGCCGGCCCGCACCGCGCTGATCTGGACCGCACTCGTGCTGGTCTACCTGCTCTGGGGCTCGACCTACCTGGGCATCCGGGTCGCTGTCGAGTCCCTGCCGCCACTGATCTCCGCGGCGATGCGGTTCGCCGCCGCCGCGGTGGTGCTCGCCGTCGTGCTGCGCCTGCGACGTGGACCCGGCGCGTTGCGGGTGCCCGCACGCCGCGTCGGTTCCGCCGCGCTCGTCGGTGTGCTGCTGCTCGCCGGCGGCAACGGCCTGGTGGTGCTCGCCGAGTCCGGCCCGGCCGGGACCGCCGTACCGTCCGGGGTGGCGGCGCTGCTCGTCGCCACCGTGCCGCTGCTCGTGGTCCTGCTGCGGACGGCGGGTGGGGACCGGCCGCGACCGTGGACGTTCCTCGGAGTGGCACTCGGCTTCGCCGGTCTGGTCCTGCTCGTGCTGCCCCGCGACGGGGTGGACGGCGTGCCGGTGGCAGGCGCGCTGACAGTGGTCGCCGCGGCGGCGAGCTGGTCGGTCGGCTCGTACCTGTCCGGGAAGATCCGGATGCCCGCCGACCCGTTCGTGGCCACCGTCTACGAGATGGTCGCCGGCGCTGCGGTGCTCGCGCTCGTCGGCGTGGCCCGAGGTGAGCTGCGCGGCTTCTCCTTCGCGGACGTGACCGGACGGTCCTGGGCGGCGATGGCCTACCTGATGGTGGCCGGTTCGCTGGTCGCCTTCACCGCGTACGTCTGGCTGCTCGCCCACGCGCCGATCTCGCTGGTCTCCACGTACGCGTACGTGAACCCGGTGGTCGCGGTGGCACTCGGCGCGTTGTTCGTCGCGGAACCGATCACCTCGCAGGTGCTGATGGGCGGTGCGGTCATCGTGGTCGGCGTGGCGGTGGTGGTGAGCACCGAGCGACCCCGCCGGTCCCCGCCACCAGCCGTCGACGGGACGGCCGGGAAGCCGGCCGGGCGGTAGCGTCCCGGCCCGTGTCGGCGCTGCTGGTGACGGGGGTCGCGCTGCTGGGTGCGGCGGCCGGGTGGGCGGCGGTCCCGGTCGGGCGGTCCTTCGTTCCCGACACCGGCGGCCGGGTCCGAACTCCGAACCGGAGTGTGCTCGCCCTCGTCGGCGCCGTGGTGTTCGGCGGGCTCGCCGCCCGGGGCGCCGATCCGGCGCTGGCCGCGCTGCTGCCGGTCGCCGCCACCGGGTTGGTCCTCGTGGTCACCGACCTGACCGCGCTGCGCCTGCCCGACCCGCTCGTCGGCCTGGTCGCGCTCGGCGGCGGGCTCGGACCGGCCGCTGCCACAGCGGCGACCGGCGAACCGCGCCACCTGGCCGTCGCGGTGGCCGGGGCCACGCTCTCCTTCATCGGGTACGCGCTGCTGGCGCTGCTGCCCCGCGCCCGGCTCGGCTTCGGCGACGTGAAGCTCGCCGCCGCGCTCGGGCTGCCGCTGGGCTGGCTCGGCTGGCCGGCGCTGCGGCTCGGGCTGCTCCTGCCGCACGTGCTCGCCGGAGTAACGGTGCTGGTCCTGCTCGCCGCCGGCCGGGTACGCCGGGACACGCCGGTGCCGTTCGGCCCGGCGCTGCTCGGCGGCGCGTGGCTCGCCGCCGTCCTCGGCTGACCTGCGCGCTCGGCCCGGGCGCCGCGGGCGGTCAGATCAGACGGAGCTGGTGGTCCTTCGGACGGCGGGGCTCGGTCGCGTCCAGACGCTCGAACAGCGCCGGGTCGATCACGTCGAGGAACGGCGACGGGCGGGTGTCGCGTTCCGCGCCGTGCCGGGCGCGGCGGCCCGCGTGGCTCACGTAGAGCCGGTCCTGTGCCCGGGTCAGCCCGACGAAGAACAGCCGGCGCTCCTCGGCCACCGCGTCGTCGTCCGGCTCGGATCCGGGCCAGCGCAGCGGCAGCAGCCCGTCCTCGGCGCCGACCAGGAACACCACCGGGAACTCCAGACCCTTCGCGGCGTGCAGCGTGAGCAGCGTGACCGCCTCGGCGCGCGGGTCGAGCGCGTCCACCTCCGCGCCGGTGGCGAGCTGGTTGAGGAACAGGTCGAGGTCGTCGCCGCAACGCCGGGCCAGCGGGGTGAGCAGGTCCACCGCCGTGCGGACGTCCTCGGGGCGTACCGCGCCGGAACCGTCGAGCGTGGGCACGGCGAAGCGCTCGGCCAGGATCTGCCCGGCCTGCCGTACCCGGGCCGCGAGCGAACCGTCCAGACCGGCGTGGCGCAGCTCGCGGGCGATTGCGGGCACGCCGGGACGGTCGCGCAGCCGGTCGTGCGAGCGCTTCTGCACCGGGATGTTCGCCCGGGCCAGCGCGTCCACGATCGGTGCGGCCTGCGCGTCGGTCCGGTAGAGCACCGCGATGTCGGAGAAGGACAGCGAGGTGGTCCGCCCGTCGATCCGACCCGAGTCGAGCGAGCGGTGGGACAGGCCGCCGACCAGCTCGTCCACGGTACGGACCACGAAGTCGGCCTCGTCGTAGGCGGAACTCGCCGCGTACCGGCCGACCAGCGGTGCCTCCGGGTCGAGCCGGGCCGGGTCGAGACGCCGGCCGCGCACCAGCGACGACGGCGCGATGGCCTGTACGGCGGCGGCCAGGATCGGCGCGGAGGAGCGGTAGTTGCGGTTCAGCCGGACCAGCCGCGCGTCGGTGAAGTCCTGCGAGAACCGCAGGAAGTAGCCCACGTCGGCGCCCCGGAACGAGTAGATCGCCTGGTCCGGGTCACCGATCGCGCACAGGTTGCCGTCCGGCGGGCTGAGCAGCCGCAGCAGCTCGTACTGCACCGCGTCGACGTCCTGGTACTCGTCAACGAAGATCCACTTCCACCGCTCGCGGTACTCGCGGACCAGCTTCCGGTCACCCTTCAGCAGGGCCGCCGGCAGCGTCAGCAGCTCGTCCAGGTCGACCAGGTCCCGCTTGCGCAGCAGTGCCACGTACCGCTCGTCGTCGTCACCGGCCTCGGCGCGCGCCGCCGCCCGGTCCGCCTCGTCGGCGATCCGGAAGTCCGCCGGCAGCCCGGCCGCCGTCGCGTTCTCCCGCAGCACGGTCAGGCCGAGCGAGTGGAACGTACCCACTGTGACGTCCTCGGCGACCGGGCCGAGCAGCCCGTCCAGCCGGTGCCGCAGCTCCTCGGCCGCCCGCCGGGTGAACGTGATCGCCAGGCACTGATCGGGGAAGACGTTCAGCTCCGCGCACAGATACGCGATCCGGTGGGTGAGCGTGCGCGTCTTGCCGGTGCCCGGACCGGCCACGATCAGCAGCGGGCCACCCGGCGCCGACGCGGCCACCCGCTGCATCGCGTCCAGCCGGTCCAGCAGGCCGGTGCCGACCTCCTCCATCCCGGCGAGCATCGGCTCGAACGGCTCGTGCGGAGACGGCGGCGGCGCGATCGGGGGCGCTGGCGGCGGCGTGCGCTTCGGCTCCGGCCGGGCCGGCGCCGGGCGCTTGGCCTTCGGCTTCGGCGCCGACTCCGCCGGCCGCCGCTGCGCGGGCACCGGTACGTCGAACAGCGTCTCCTGCCCGGCCCGGGCACCCCCGGCGCCCAGTTCCGCCGGGTCGAACAGGGTGATCACGCCGTACTCCCCGTCGTAGCCCGGCACCCGGCGCACGTCGCCGCGGCGCAGCCGGCCGATGCCCTCCGCGAGCAGCTCGCCGCCGACGCGGCCGATCTCCTCGATCGGGGTACGCGTGAGGATCTCCAGCTCCGGGCCGAGCGCGGCGATCAGCTCGTTGAGCTTGCCCTCGACCTTCTTCGACCGCGCGCCGACCCGGTTCAGCTCGCCCAGGATCTCGGCCAGCGGCACCAGATGGGTCACCTCGCGGGCGTGCGCCGGCCGGTGCCCCGCCGCGCGGTCCGCCAGCTCCTCGACCCGGCTGAGTACGCCCACAGTCAGCGGCTTGCCGCACTCCGGGCAGCGTCCGCCCGCCTCGCGGGTCCGCTCCGGCGACCAGTTCACGCCGCACAGCCGGTGCCCGTCGGCGTGGTACTTGCCCTCCTCCGGGAAGAACTCGACGGTGCCCGCGAGCCCGTTGCCGGTCCGCAACGCCTCGCGGATGGCGAAGTAGTCGCGGGCGGCGGTGAGGACCGTGGCCTCCCGGGCCAGCGCGGGCGGCGAGTGCGCGTCCGAGTTCGACACCAGCTGGTAGCGGTCCAGGCTGCCGACCCGCCAGTTCATCTCCGGGTCGGACGACAGGCCGGTCTCCACCGCGAAGATGTGCTCGGCCAGGTCGGCGTAGCAGTCGGCGATCGCGTCGAAGCCGGACTTCGAGCCGAGCGCGGAGAACCAGGGCGTCCAGATGTGCGCGGGCACCAGGTAGCCGTCCGGGCTCGCCTCCAGCGTGATCTCCAGCAGGTCGCGGGAGTCCAGCCCGAGGATCGGCCGGCCGTCCGAGCCGAGGTTGCCGATCCGGCCCAGCGCGGTGTTGAACCGGGCCACCGCGTCCAGGTCCGGCAGGTAGATCAGGTGGTGCACCTTGCGCGTCCGGTCGTCGCGCTTGTAGATCGTGGAGATCTCCACGCTCAGCATGTACCGGACCGGGTCGGCCTCCGCCTCACTGGCCAGCCGGGGCGGCAGCCGCCGGGCGACGTCCCGTTCCGCCTCGGGTGAGAGCCGGTACAGGCCCGGCTCGGCCGGGTGCAGCGTCTCGCGCAGGTGGTCGTACCAGGCGGGATGGGTGAAGTCGCCGGTGCCGAGCACGCCGATGCCCTTGCGCCGGGCCCACCAGGCCAGGTTCGGCAGGGTCAGGTCGCGGCTGCACGCGCGGGAGTACTTCGAGTGGATGTGCAGATCCGCGACGTACGGCGGGAGGCCACCGGGGGGTGCGGCGCTGAACGGAGGCACGCCGCATCCTGTCACGTCCGGTCCCCCGCCCGCCCGTCGCCACGCGTACGGGTGACCTGAGCAATGCGGTGCTGGACTCGGCGGCCCATGCACGCTATTGAGCGCGCAGCTCGACGAGCGTCACCTGGGGAGGCGCGCCCACCCGCACCGGCGGGCCCCAGAAGCCGGCGCCGTTCGTGACGTAGACCTTCGTGCCGTCGACCTCGCCGAGACCGGAGACCACCGGCTGTTCGAGCTTCACCGCCAGGTTGAACGGCACCATCTGGCCGCCGTGCGTGTGCCCGGAGAGCTGGAGGTCGACGCCGAACTTCGCCGCCTCCTGCGCGGCCACCGGCTGGTGCGCCAGCAACACCACCGGCCGGCTCGGGTCGCGGTCGCCGAGAGCGGCGGCGTAGTCGGCGGGCGCGGCCACCCCGGTGCCGGCGGCGCTCACGTCGTTCACCCCGGCGAGGTCCAGCACGCCGCCCCGGGCCTGGATCTCCTGCCGCTCGTTCTGGAGCACGCGCAGGCCGAGCCGGTCGACCTCGCGGACCCACTCCTCGACGCCCGAGTAGTACTCGTGGTTGCCGGTCACGAAGAAGCTCCCGTACCGGGACCGCAGGTCGCGCAGCGGCTCGGCGGCCTCGCCCAGTTCGGCCACCGTGCCGTCGACCAGGTCACCGACCACGGCGACCAGGTCGGCGTCCATCCGGTTGATCATCGCGACGATCCGCTCGGTGTGCGCCCGGCCGCGCAACGGCCCGATGTGGATGTCGGAGACGGTGGCGATACGCAGGCCGTCCATGCTGCGGGGCAGCTTGGCCAGCGGGATCTGCACCCGGTCGAGCTGCGGCGGACCCATCGCGGTGCGGACGCCGTACCCGGTGACACCGGCTGCGGTGAGCCCGGCGAAGATCGCCGCCCCGCGCGCGAGCAGCAGCCGCCGGGAGGGGTCGTGGTCCGGCGCGTGGGTGCCGGCCGGCGGCGCGTCGGTGGGGTCGACCGGCGGCGGCGTCGGACCGTCCGCCGTCGCCGCGCCCACGAGCGCGGGCTCGGGCTCCGGGCCGGCGGCGACCGCCGAGCGGGCCCGCCGACGCAGCACGAGCCGGACCACAGCGGTCGGCACCTCCAGCACAAGCAGCAGCACCAGTAGGTAGAACATGAGCGCGACCCAGAGGTAGCCGGGCCAGGCCAGCCAGTACCAGCCGTTGCGCGTGCCGGCCATGGTCACCGGCACGAGCACCGCCAGCGCCGCGATCGTCACGCCACCGGCCCGGCGCCACCGCCCGGGGCGCGTGGTGTCCCGGACCAGCCGCCTCCACAGGTAGAAGTGGATCAGGCCGATCACGAGCACGACGAAGCCCAGGAATGTCGCCATGGCCAGCACGTGTGCCCCCCTCAGCCGCCCGCGAAGGGCGGCAGCACGTCCACCGTCACCCCGGCCGGCAACAGTGCCCGTCGATCATGACAGGCCACGCCGTCGACCAGGAAACTCGCCGCCTTCAGCACCACCGCGAGGCGTTCGCCGTGCCGGGCGGCCAGGTCATCGAGGAGTTCGTCCAGGGACCGGCCGGCGGATGCGGTCTCCTCGGATCGTCCCGCGGCCGCGCGGGCCCCGGCGAAGTAGCGGACTGTGAGCTCCACCCTCAGCCTCCGATCGCCGACATCGAGCGCGCGGGCTGGAGGAACGTCGGGTCGTCGATGCCGTGCCCGGCCCGCTTGGCCCACATCGCGGCGCGCCAGCGGCGAGCCAGCTCCTCGTCGTCCGCGCCGTCGCGCAACGCGCCGCGCAGGTCCGACTCCTCGGTGGCGAACAGGCAGTTGCGCACCTGGCCGTCGGCGGTGAGCCGGGTGCGGTCGCAGTCGCCGCAGAACGGCCGGGTCACGCTGGCGATCACCCCGACCCGGGCCGGCCCGCCGTCCACCAGCCACGTCTCGGCCGGTGCCGCACCGCGCTCGGACGGGTCCGGCGTCAGCGCGAACGCGGCGTGCAGGGAGGCCAGGATCTCGTCGGCGGTGACCATGGTCGTGCGGTCCCAGCCGTGCTGGGCGTCGAGCGGCATCTGCTCGATGAACCGCAGCTCGTAGCCGTGCGCGAGCGCGAACCGGAGCAGCGCGGGCGCCTCGTCGTCGTTCGTGCCGCGCATGAGCACCGAGTTGATCTTCACTGGGGTCAGCCCGGCTTCCGCGGCCCCGGCCAGCCCGGCGAGCACGTCGGCGAGCCGGTCGCGGCGGGTCAGCGCGGTGAACCGGTCCCGGTCCAGCGTGTCGAGGGAGACGTTGACGCGATCCAGCCCGGCGGCACGCAGCGCCGGCGCCATGCGGGCCAGACCGATGCCGTTCGTGGTCAGCGAGATGCGCGGCCGGGGCGTGAGCGCGGCGACCGCGGCCACGATGCCCGGCAGGCCCGGCCTGATCAGCGGCTCGCCGCCGGTGAAGCGCACCTCGGTGATGCCGAGCCGGGAGACCGCGACACCCACCAGCCGGATGATCTCGTCGTCGGTGAGCAGTTGCGGATTGGCCAGCCAGGGCAGGCCCTCCGCCGGCATGCAGTAGGTGCAGCGCAGGTTGCACTTGTCGGTGAGCGAGACCCGTAGGTCCCGGGCGACACGGCCGTACCGGTCGGCGAGGACGCCGTCGGCCGTCCGGGGGGCGCTCATCCCTCGACCGTAGCGCGGTCGGGCCCCCGGAGGGCGGCACGGGCGGTGGAGCGGACCGCGTCCGCGTACGCCGCGCCGAAGATCGCGGTGTGCACGAGCAGCAGATGCAACTGGTGCAGCGGTACACGTTCCCGCCACCCGTCGGCGAGCGGCCACGCCTCCCGGTAGGCGGCCGTGATCCGGTCCAGGTGCGGCGGACCGCCGAACAGCGCGAGCTGGGCCAGGTCGGTCTCGCGGTGGCCGCCGTGCGCGGCCGGGTCGACCAGCCAGACCCGGCCGTCGGCGCCCCAGAGCAGGTTGCCGGGCCAGAGATCGCCGTGCAGCCGGGCCGGCTGCTCGTCACCGCCGAACTCGCCGATCCGCTCGACGACCTGCTCGACGAGCGCCGCCCCGGCACCGTCGAGCGCGCCGCCGTCGACCGACATGCGCAGGTAGGGCAGCAGGCGGCGCCGGGCGAACCAGTCCGGCCAGGGACCGGGGTCGGGCGTGTTGTCCTGCGGCAGCGCGCCGATGAACCCCGGCCAGTCCGCGCCGAACGCGGGCGCCCCGGCGCGGTGCAGCCCGGCCAGGTCGCGGCCGAACGCCTCCGCGGCCTCCGGCGTCGGCTCGCCGGGCTCCACCCAGTCGAGCGCCAGCAGGTCGGGCAACGCGACGAGCACATCCGGTACGGGCACCGGGCCGGCCCCGCGCAGCCAGCGCAGCCCGGCCGCCTCGGCGGCGAAGAAGCCCTCCGGCAGCGGACGCGCCGCCCGTTCCGGCCAGGTCTTGGCGAACACCGAGTGCCCGTCGTCGAGAGTGAGCAGGGAGGCGGCGCAGATGTCACCGCCGGAGACCGGGGTCTCCCGGATCCGCTGGTGGGTCAGGAAGGTCGGCAGGTGCTCCGGGTGTGCCCGCAGGTACGCCAGGTCCATGTGCGCAAGGTAGCGGTTACCCCGGACATCCGTGTGCCGGGCGGCACCGCCGATCGCCGCTGCCCTGGACCGATACGCTCCGTATCTGTGGACGGACCGCGTGTCGTCCACAGGGGCGGACGCGGTGACGCGCGACCGCCCACGCTCCCGGCATGAACTCCACCGAGCCAGCGCGCCTCTCCGTCCGCTCGCCGGCCGACATGGTCGCGGCCGTGCCCTACCTGCTCGGCTTCCATCCCGCCGACAGCGTGGTGGTGGTCGCGGTACGCGGCCGCCGCGTCGTCTTCGCCGCCCGTGGTGACCTGCCCGCACCGGGTGCCGACCCCGGTCCGGCGGCCCGGCACCTGGCCCAGGTGGTGGCCCGGCAGGACGCCGACGCCGCCACAGTCGTCGGCTACGGTCCGGCCGCCCGGGTGACGGGCGTCGTCGACGCGATCGGCGACGCGCTGACCGCCGCCGGGCTGGTGGTGCTCGACGCGCTGCGGGTCACCGAGGGCCGCTGGTTCTCGTACCTCTGCGTCGAGCCGTCCTGCTGCCCGCCCGAGGGCACCCCGTACGACCCGGCCGCCAGCCAGGTCAGCGCGGCGGCTGTGTTCGCCGGTCAGGTCGCGCTGCCCGACCGGGCCGCGCTCGCGGCGCAGGTGTCCCCGCTCGACGGGCCGGTTCGGCTCGCCATGCGCCGGGCCACCGGTCGGGCACGCCTCCGCCTGGCCGCGCTCACCGGACGGCCGTCCACGCCGTCGGCAGGGAGCCCGGCCGGAGGCTTGCCAGCCGACAGTTCGAGGGCGGGTGCGGAGCCGCCGGTTCCGGCGGACGGTGCTGGGCCGGAGGGGGAGTCGTCGGTCCCGGTTGGCGGGCCCGGGTCGGGCGGCAAGTCCCAGGCGCCGGCAGGTGGTGCCGGATCAGGTGGGGAGCCGCGGGCCGTGCGGACGGCGGGCACGGCCGCGGTGCGAGCGGCCTTCCGCCGGCAGCGGCGTGGTGAGCGGCTGGACGACGACGAGATGGCCTGGCTGACAGTGCTCCTCACCCACGTCGCGGTACGCGATCACGCCTGGTCCCGCACCGACGGCCGGGACGAGGACATCAGCCTCTGGACGGACGTGCTGCGACGCGCCGAGCCGGACCTGATCGCCGCGCCGGGCTGTCTGCTGGCGTTCGCCGCGTGGCGATCGGGGCACGGGGCACTTGCCGCTGTCGCCCTGGAACGGGTGTTGTCCGCCCACCCCGGCTACTCGCTCGCGGTGCTGCTCGACGAGGCGCTCCGGCGGGGAGTCGCCCCGTCGGCACTGGACGGGTGGCCCGGTTCCGACGACGGCGCGGTGCTGCGGCGCCGCCGACGCAGGCCACGCCGATGAGCGGTCACCCTGCCGGGCGGTCACCCGCCTACCGGGCCGCCGACGGCCGCCACGCCGGTGAGCGGTCACTCGCCGATGCGCGCCGCCCCGGCGTAGACGTTCATGGTCGGCCCGCGCAGGAAGCCGACCAGCGTCATCCCGGCCTCCTCGGCCAGCTCGACCGCGAGCGTGCTCGGCGCGGACACCGCCGCGAGCAGCGGCACGCCCGCCATCCACGCCTTCTGGGTGAGTTCGAAGCTGGCCCGTCCGGAGACCAGCAGGACGTGCCCGGCCAGCGGCAGCCGCCCTTCCCGGGTGGCCCAGCCGAGCACCTTGTCCACCGCGTTGTGGCGCCCGACGTCCTCGCGCAGCACGACCAGCTCCCCGTCGGGGGTGAAGAGGCCGGCGGCGTGCAGGCCGCCGGTGCGGTCGAAGGCGCGCTGCGCGGCGCGCAGCCGGTCCGGCAGCCCGGCCAGCAGTTCGGCGGTGACCACCAGCGGGTCGTCCCGCACCGCGAACTGCGAGCGGGTGCGTACCGAGTCGATGCTCGCCTTGCCGCACACGCCGCACGAGCTGGTGGTGTAGAAGTTGCGCGACGGGTCGGTGACGGGCTCCGGCACGCCGGGCGAGAGCACCACGTCGACCACGTTGTAGGTGTTCGGGGTCTCCGCGCCGGCGCAGAGCTGCGCGGTGTGCACGTCCTCCGCCGACCGGATCAGCCCTTCGGTGAGCAGGAAGCCGATCGCCAGGTCCAGATCGTCGCCGGGAGTGCGCATCGTCACCGCCAGCGGCCGGCGTCGTCCCGGACCGGCCGCGCCGACGCGGATCTCCAGCGGCTCCTCCACGGCCAGGTTGTCCTGCCGGCCGATCCGCCCCCGGCCGTCCCCGGCCGCGTCGAGGTCGATCCGCAGCACACCACGCCGATCCGTCGCCCGTCCCATGCCGCCATCCTCCCCGGGTGCC
>NZ_LEKG01000111.1:0-24420 GCF_001029515.1 Micromonospora sp. RV43
GGTCAGCGGTCGGCTGCGGGGACCGGGGTGGGCTGGTCGGAAGGCTCGGACACGTGCAGGCGCTTGGCCCGGCGGCGCAGCCACGCGGTACTCACCACGCCGGCCAGCACGGCCAGCACCAGCCCGGCCCAGGAGATGTCCTTGAGCCAGTGCTCGGCGGCCTGCCCGAGGTAGAACAGCAGGTAGGTGGTGCCGAACGCCCACACCAGCCCGCCGGCGGCGTTCGCGACGAGGAACCGGCGGTACGGCACGCGCAGCGCCCCGGCGAGCGGCCCGGCGAGGATGCGCAGCAGCGCGACGAACCGCCCGAAGAACACGGCCCAGACGCCGTGCCGGGCGAAGCTCAGCTCGGCGCGGGCCAGGTGTGCCGGGCCGAGGTGTTTCGGGAAGCGCCGGCCGAGCCGTTCCAGCAGGGGGCGGCCACCACGGCGGCCGACGGCGTACCCGACGGAGTCGCCGATGATGGCGCCTGTCGCCGCGGCGGCGGCCACCCACTCGGGCCCGACGGCGCCTGTGGCGGCGAGCAGGGCGGCGCTGACCAGCACGATCTCGCCGGGCAGCGGGATGCCCATGCTCTCCACGCCGATCACCCCGCCCACGAGCAGGCAGATCAGGGCCGGTGGGAGCGCGGCGAGCCAGTGCTGTACGTCGACCACCCGCCCGACCCTACCCGCGCCGGGTCAGCCCGCGGGGGCCAGAAACTCCAGCCGGTTGCCGTGCGGGTCGTACGTGTGGAACCGACGCATGCCGGGAATCTCGTCGTCGCCCCAGGTCACTGTGTGTCCGGCGGCGTCGAGGCGGGCGGCCAGCTCGTCCAGGTCGGGGCGCAGCAGCGCGGGGTGCGCCTTGCGGGCGGGGCGGAAGTCGTCCTCGACGCCCAGGTGCAGTTCGGCGTCGTACCCGGTGAACCAGCAGCCACCGCGGGCGGCGAGGGCCGGGGGTTTGGGCTTCTCGGTGAGGCCGAGCAGGCCCGCGTAGAAGGAGCGGGACGCGTCCTCGGAGCCGCGGGGGCAGGCGAGCAGGACGTGATGGATCATGGTGGCACCTCCTCGTCCCGCAGCGTGGCACGAGGTTGCACGAATAGCAAGACGGACGTACGGTTTTGTAGAGACCGACGCAGGTAAGTGTTGCCTAAGCACGGCAGCGCCCCGGCCGGTGCGACAAACTGCTCAGGACTACTCACGGTCGCTGGTGTGAAGGAGTACGACGTGGCGAGCCTCGACACCTTCGGTGCGAAGACCCAGCTACGCGTCGGAGACGCGAGCTACGAGATTTTCAGGATCGACAAGGTGGAGGGCCACGAGCGACTGCCCTACAGCTTGAAGATCCTGCTGGAGAACCTGCTGCGGACCGAGGACGGCGCGAACATCACCGCCGACCACATCCAGCAGCTCGGCGCGTGGGACGCCACCGCCGACCCGAGCGTGGAGATCCAGTTCACCCCGGCCCGGGTGCTGATGCAGGACTTCACCGGCGTGCCCTGCGTGGTCGACCTGGCCACCATGCGCGAGGCGGTCCGTGACCTGGGTGGCGACGCCACCAAGGTCAACCCCCTCGCTCCGGCCGAGCTGGTCATCGACCACTCGGTCATCGCCGACCTGTTCGGCCGCGAGGACGCCTTCGAGCGCAACGTCGAGCTGGAGTACGAGCGCAACAAGGAGCGCTACCAGTTCCTGCGCTGGGGTCAGACCGCGTTCAACGAGTTCAAGGTCGTCCCGCCGGGCACCGGCATCGTGCACCAGGTCAACATCGAGTACCTGGCCCGTACGATCATGGAGCGCAACGGCCAGGCGTACCCGGACACGGTCGTCGGCACCGACTCGCACACCACCATGGTCAACGGCCTGGGCGTGCTGGGCTGGGGCGTCGGCGGCATCGAGGCCGAGGCCGCGATGCTCGGCCAGCCGGTCAGCATGCTGATCCCCCGGGTCGTCGGCTTCAAGCTCTCCGGTGAGATGCCGGCCGGCACCACCGCCACCGACCTGGTGCTGACCATCACCGAGATGCTGCGCAAGCACGGTGTGGTCGGCAAGTTCGTCGAGTTCTACGGCCCCGGCGTGAGCGCGGTGCCGCTGGCGAACCGCGCCACCATCGGCAACATGTCGCCGGAGTACGGCTCGACCGTGGCGATCTTCCCGATCGACGCCGAGACCGTCCGCTACCTGGAGCTGACCGGCCGCGACGCGTCTCAGGTCGCGCTGGTCGAGGCGTACGCCAAGGAGCAGGGCCTCTGGCACGACCCGGAGCGCGAGCCGGAGTACTCCGAGCGCCTGGAGCTGGACCTCGGCACCATCGAGCCGTCGCTGGCCGGCCCGAAGCGCCCGCAGGACCGGGTGCCGCTGGGCAGCGCCAAGACGCTGTTCCGCGCCGCGCTCAGCGACTACGTGGCAGCCGACGAGACCGGTGGCGACCCGGGCCGCAAGCCGGGCGTGCCGCAGCAGGAGAAGCCGTTCGGTGCCGACGGCCCGGCCGACGAGGCGTCGGCCGAGTCGTTCCCGGCCAGCGACTCCCCCGCCAACGGCGTGAACGACCCGGCGGACGCGCCGCGCGACCTGGAGACCGCCGCGGTGGGCGCGGGCGGCCGGGCCAGCAATCCGGTACGCGTGACCGGCGCCGACGGCGTCGAGTACGAGCTGGACCACGGCGCCGTGGTGATCGCCGCGA
The DNA here is from genome assembly GCF_001029515.1 of Micromonospora sp. RV43. Lineage (NCBI taxonomy): Bacteria > Bacillati > Actinomycetota > Actinomycetes > Micromonosporales > Micromonosporaceae > Micromonospora > Micromonospora sp. RV43. Next base: position 2,665 of record NZ_LEKG01000111.1, read on the forward strand.
TCACCTCCTGCACCAACACCTCGAACCCGCAGGTGATGATCGGCGCCGCGCTGCTGGCCCGAAACGCGGTGGACAAGGGCCTGGCCCGCAAGCCGTGGGTGAAGACCACCCTGGCGCCGGGCTCGAAGGTCGTCATGGACTACTACGACCGAGCCGGCCTCACGCCGTACCTGGAGAAGCTCGGCTTCAACCTGGTCGGCTACGGCTGCACCACCTGCATCGGCAACTCCGGCCCGCTGCCGGAGGAGGTCTCCGCCGCCGTCAACGACGGTGACCTCGCAGTCGTGTCGGTGCTGTCCGGCAACCGCAACTTCGAGGGCCGGATCAACCCGGACGTCAAGATGAACTACCTGGCGTCCCCGCCGCTGGTGGTCGCGTACGCGCTCGCCGGCACCATGGACATCGACCTGGCCAACGAGCCGATCGGCGAGGACGCCCAGGGCAACCCGGTGTTCCTGCGGGAGATCTGGCCGAACAGCGCCGAGATCCAGGACGTCATCGCCTCCGCGATCGGCGCGACCGGCTTCAGCGCCGCGTACGCCGACGTGTTCGCCGGTGACGAGCGCTGGCAGTCGCTGCCGACCCCGACCGGTGACACGTTCTCCTGGGACGGCGAGTCGACGTACGTGCGCAAGCCCCCGTACTTCGAGGGCATGCAGCAGGAGCCGGCCCCGGTCCAGGACATCGCCGACGCGCGCGTGCTGGCGAAGCTGGGCGACTCGGTGACCACCGACCACATCTCCCCGGCCGGTTCGATCAAGGCGGACTCCCCCGCCGGCAAGTACCTGGCCGAGCACGGCGTGGCCCGGCACGAGTTCAACTCGTACGGCTCCCGCCGCGGCAACCACGAGGTGATGATCCGGGGCACGTTCGCCAACATCCGGCTGCGGAATCAGTTGCGGCTCCCGGGCGCCGGTTCCGATGCGGGAGCTGCGCTCCCTGAAGGCGGCTTCACGGTCAACCACCTGACCGGCGAGCAGACCTCGATCTACGACGCCTCGATGGCGTACCAGGAGGCGGGCGTCCCGCTGGTCATCCTGGCCGGCAAGGAGTACGGCTCGGGCTCGTCGCGTGACTGGGCGGCGAAGGGCACCATGCTGCTGGGCGTGAAGGCGGTCATCGCCGAGTCGTACGAGCGGATCCACCGCTCGAACCTGATCGGCATGGGCGTGCTGCCGCTGCAGTTCCCGGGCGGCGAGACCGCCGAGTCGCTGGGCCTGACCGGCACGGAGACGTTCTCGATCAGCGGCGTCACCGCGCTGAACGACGGCGACACCCCGCGCACGGTGAAGGTCACCACCGACACCGGCGTGGAGTTCGACGCCGTGGTCCGCATCGACACCCCGGGTGAGGCGGACTACTACCGGCACGGCGGCATCCTGCAGTACGTGCTGCGCCGCATGATCGCCAGCTGAGTTCTTCATGTAAGGAAGGGCCCCTTCTTAACAGACGTCTGTTAAGAAGGGGCCCTTCCTTACATCTCAGCGGAGGCGGAGCGCGACGGCGCGTGCCTCGGAGTCGGTGAGCGGCAGGAACCACAGGAAGCGCCGCACGATCGCGATCGGGTCCGGGCCGTCGGGGCGGCCGCGCAGGTCGCGGATGGCCTGCCGGGTGAGCCGGGAGAACTCGGGGATCATCGTGGCGCGGCGGGCCGCGTCGGTGGGCGCGGCCCGCAGGGTCGGGCACGGCCAGGGCTCGCCGCAGCGGTCGCAGCGCCAGGCCGGACCGCACGCGCGGTGGCCGGTCAGCGGCAGCACCACCCGGGGGTACGCCGATGTGGGTGTCGGTTCGGTCATGCCTCCACCGTGCCGAGGGTGCCCGAACAATCACACAGCGTTGTGTAATCTCCTTCGGACGGTTCTTTTGCTCCGGGGAGGAATGGGCATGAACCATGCCTTCGTCACCGCGCTGGCCGGCGCCGGCCACACCGCCGAGAGCCTGGCGGAGCGGCTCGGCCTGCACCCGAAGACGGTGGCCCGGTGGGCGAACCCCGGGCACATCCCGCAGAGCCGGCACCGCGCGACTGTGGCGAACCTGCTGGGCCAGCCGATCGAGGCACTCTGGCCGGACGCGGTCCGCCGCCGCGAGCCCGTCTGGTTCCGCCCGTGGGTGGACATCGAACGCGAGGCGGTCGCGCTACGCACGTTCGAGCTGGCGTGGGTGCCGGGTCTGTTGCAGACCGAGGCGTACGCCCGGGCAACGTTCATCGGCCAGCCGCTGACCGCCGACGAAGTCACCGACCTGGTCACCGCCCGGCTGGACCGGCAGGGCATCCTCACCCGGCCGCGCGGACCGCTGTACGTCGTGGTGCTCGACGAGCAGGTACTGCGCCGCGCCGCCGCCGGCGACCGGGCGCTGATGGCCGCGCAGGTGACCCACCTGCTCGCCTGCGCCGAGCTGCCGAACGTGCAGCTCCACGTGGTGCCGGCCGACACGCCGACCTATCCCGGGCTGGACGGGCCGTTCGTCATCGCGGAGCTGCGCGACGGCAACCGGGTGGCGCATGTGGACAGCCAGGCCCGCGCGCAGATCATCGAGCAGCCCTCGGAGATTGCTACCCTGGAGCGTCGGTGGGAACGCATCCGGGGCGAGGCGCTGCCCCGCGCGCGGACCCTGGAACTGCTGAGGGAAGTGGCGGCGGCATGGACCTGAGCGGCGCCCGGTGGCGCAAGAGCACCCGCAGCGGCGGCAACGGCGGCAACTGCGTCGAGGTCGCCGGCAACCTGCCCGGTGTGGTCGGCGTCCGCGACTCGAAGGACCCGGCCGGGCCGGTGCTCACCTTCACCCCGGCCGCGTGGACCCGGTTCGTGACGTCGGCCCGCCGCTGAGCCCGGTCAGGCCAGGCGCGCGGCGTACACGTGCACCGGATCCCCCGATTCGGACGTCGTCGCACGCTCGAAGCTCAGCCCGATCCGCTCCGCGACCCGCTGTGAGGGCATGTTGTCCGGCTGGATGATCGCGACGAGACGGTCGACGCCCAGCCGATCGCGCGCGTGGTCGCGACACGCGGCCGCCGCCTCCGTGGCGAATCCGCGGCCCTGCATCCCGGTCCGCAGGTGGTATCCGACTTCGACCTCCATCACCCCGTCCACCGGCTGCGGAGTGAGACCGCAGTCGCCGACGAACTCGCCTGTCGCCCGTGACCTGAGCACCCACAGTCCGAAGCCGTGGCCGCGGTAGAGGCCCTCGTTCCAGCGGATCCAGTCCAGTGCCTCCGCCCGGATCTTCGGTCGCCGGTAGTAGCGCATCACAATCGGGTCGCCGAGAAGGGCGGCCATGTCGTCGAGGTCGTCGACGGTCATCTCGGCGAAGGTCAGTCGTCCGGTGGCGGGCGGCGGATCAGCAGTCATCGTGGCCCCGGCCCCTTCGTCACGGCTTCGAGGCTACCGAGGCCGAGCGCCGCTCACGAACCGGCGGCAACGAACGACCGCTGAAGCCGGCATCCCACTCATCGCGAAATTGCAATTCGGTGATGTCCCTCGCCCCCCCCGATCGCACATCCGACACCGCAAACAATCGACGTCCATGATTCGTTGACACGCACCGAAGCCCGTCGATACGTTGCCGATATCGCGATGCACAACGGGGGCGCTCCAGTTTCGATCCGGGAATCGAACACTGGGAAGGATTTCATGAAGACGACGATCAGACTTCTGGCCCTGCCGGCCCTGATCCTGCCGGCGATCCTCGCCGGCACTCCGGCACTGGCCGGCACCGGCACCGCCGCAGGCACGGCCGCTCCGGCTGCTGTCACGTCGATCGAGCGCAAGGCGGGGTCGTCCTCGCAGGCCAGGGCCTACTGGACGGCCGAGCGCATGGCGGCGGCCACTCCCGCCGACGAGGTGGAGAAGGCCGCCGGCCCGGTCACCCAGAGCCCCACCGCGGAGCGGGTGCGGCGCTTCGCGGAGGCGGTGGCACCGAAGGACGGCAGCGGCTTCGGCACCCAACTGAACGAGTCGATCACGGTGGGGAAGATCTTCTACACCAGTTCCACCGACGGTCTCGGCCACTACTGCTCGGCGAGCGTGGTGAACAGTCCGGCGCGCAACATGGTCTTCACCGCCGCGCACTGCGTACACGACGGGCCGGGCCGGGACTGGCACACCGCGAACTGGATGTTCGTGCCGTCGTACCGCAACGGCGCGCAGCCGTACGGCACCTGGGACTGGTCCACGCTCGCGGTGCCGAGCGGCTGGATCAGCACCCGTGAGCGGCAGTACGACGTGGCCGTCGCGCTCGTCTACGGCAGCCGGTCGATCGTGGACGCGGTCGGCGCCAACGGGCTGCTCACCGGCGGTGGCCGGGCATACCACTACGACATCTTCGGCTACCCGAGCAACAAGGACAGCGGCGAGATCCAGTGGGTCTGCTCGGGCACGTCGAGGGACGCGGGCAGCAACCGGATCGAGATGAACTGCGGCTTCGGGGGCGGTTCGAGCGGCGGCCCGTGGTACTACAGCTACGACAACACCACCAGGCGTGGTGACGTGCACGGGGTGATGAGCTACTCGAGCGGCTCGAACACGAACGGCTCGCCGTACTTCTCCGCCGCGGTGGTGGGGACGCTCTACAACACGTACGCGAACGACACCTGGTGAACGACGGTCCGCCTGGTGTGCCACCCGGCGCACCAGGCGGGCCGGCACCAGGCGGACCGGCACCCGGCCCGGAGGAGGCGACATGTCACATCGTGTGCTGCTCGGCGCGGCCGCCGTCGCGGCACTCGCCGTCGCCGCGGCCGTCGCGGTCCTCGCGGCGCGCGAGGGCGACGCGGGGCGACCGGCGCCGCCCGGCCCGGTGGTCGCGACGCACAATCCGAGCCCCGGCGCCACCGACCCGTCCGAATACTGGACGAGGGAACGAATGCGGGACGCGATCGGCGACTGAATCACCGAATTGCATTCACCGGCCACCACAGCTGTTATTCGCCACAGCGCAATTCCCATTCCGGTCAGCCGGCGGCGCTCTCCAGTACGGCCTTGAGCCGGGCCAGGTCCGCCTCCACGAGCGCGGTGTCCCGGTCGAAGTCCGCGTCGCTCATGCCGGGCATCCGCCGCAGGCTGAACACCACCTCGGTGGCGTCGCCGTCGGCGATGGCGCGCAACGGCACGTACACCGTCTCGCCCGACGGCGTCCGCACCTCGTGGTCGAGCACGCCGTACTCGTTGGCAGGGGCGAACGTGAGCCGCGCCCGCCCTTCGGGTGTGTCCACGAACCAGTGGCCGTCGACGGACACGACCGAACCGCCGAGGCCCGGCGCCCAGCGGGTCAGGTTCGCCGGGTCGGCGGCGAAGGCGTAGACCTCCGCCATCGGACGATCGATGTGGACGCTGAGGTGCCGGGTGTCAGTGGCCATACGCCGATGATCACACGGCTGTCGGACGCCTGCGTTACGCTGCCGCCGATTTCCACAGACCCCCCCGGGGAGACGACCACATGGGCATGGTGTTCACCGCACGCCGGCTGTCCGGCGCGGAACTGGCGACGGTGCTGGCCGATCCGGACACGGTCGGCACGCTGTTCCAGGGCGGTCCGGACGAACTCGACCTCGACAAGGCGTGGCACGGGCTGCACTACCTGCTGACCGGCACCACGTACGAGATCCGGGGCGACGCCGGGCCGGCGATCGTCGGCGGCGAACCGATCGGGCCGGATCTCGGCATGGGCCCGGCCCGGCTGCTCATGCCGGACGCGGTCCGCACCGTGGCCGCCGGGCTCGACGCGGTGGACGACGCGACGCTGCGGGCCCGCTTCGACCCGGAGGCCATGTCGGAGGCCGAGATCTACCCGCACATCTGGGACGACGGCGACGACGAGTTCGACGGCTACCTGCTGCCGTACTTCACCGCGCTGCGCGACTTCTACCGCGACGCGGCGGCGAGCGGCGACGCCGTGCTGCTCGCCGTCACCTGAGCCGCCGCGAATCGGCGCGCGGCACCCGAGCGGTCGCGAGCCGGTGCGCACCACTTGAGCCGCCGAAACCGGCGCGCGGCGCCGGGGCGGGCGCCGGTAGCGTGCCGGCGTGGGACTCGACGCGTTCGTGTACTGCCGGTGCTGGCAGGACGGCCTCGCCACGCCGTGCCCGATCGGGCCGGTCGGCTACGACGAGGACGGGTGGCTCGCGCTGGTGCAGGCCGGCGAGTACGACGGGGCCGCCGACAACGCCTTCTACGCGTGGATGACCGGGGACGCCTGCCCGCACCGGCACATGGAACTGGTCAGCGAGCGCGTGTCCAACTGGGCCGGCGTACGCCTGTTCCAGCAGGCGTTGCGCGCGGCCGGCGAGCACCGTTTCCCGACGCTCGCCGCCGCGCTGCCGGACGCCAACGGCGGCTCGCTGCCCGCCGACCGGGCAGCGGTCGCGCTCGCCGAGCTGGACGCGATCGCAGGCACCGACCGGATCACCGACGAGGTCGAGCTGATCGACGAGGCGACCGGCGCGGTCGTGATGCAGTACGTCGAGGCCTACCGCGGGTTGTTCATGTTCGGCCCGGGCTTTCAGGCGGGCGTCGACCCGGACGGCTTCTTCGTCCTCGACCGCGCCGACCCGCCGGTGACGCTGTTCCGGGCCGTCCGGTTCGGCCAGCGGCCGCTGCCCGGCGACCGGGTGGAGTTCACCGCCGGCGGGACGCGGACGGTGGTGGCGATGCGGCCGGTGGGCGAGCACGGCGAGCCGCCACCCGAACGGCTCGCGGTGCGGACCCGGAGCCGGTCGGGCGAGGACTTCGCCTACATCGTGGAGCCGCTGCGCCGGCTGTGCGCGGCGTCGGTGGCCACCGGCAACCCGGTCATGTGGTGCTGACGGGCGGCGCTCACCACGGGATCGTGCCCGCGTCCTCGACGTAGCCGCCGGTCGGCCCGTCGTCGGGCAGCGTCGCCAGCTTGATCGCGACCGCCGCGCCCTGCTGTGGGGTCCGCACGCCCCGGAAGCCGTTCAGGTCGGTCGCGGTGAAGCCGGGGCAGCCGGCGTTGACCAGGATGCCCGTGCCGGCGAGCGCCCGCGCGTACTGAATCGTCACCGCGTTGAGCATGCTCTTGGACGGCGCGTACGCGACCGACAGCGGACCGGTCTGGTCCTCGCCTGTGGAGGCGCTCTGCCGGGTCAGCGAGCCGACGCCGCTGGACATGTTGACGATCCGCGGCGAGGCCGAGCGGCGCAGCAACGGCAGCATCGCCTCGGTCACCCGGACCACCCCGATCACGTTCACCTCGACGGCGGCCCTGATGGTCGCGACGTCCACGTCACCCGGCTGCTGCGGCACGCCACCTGTCACGCCGGCGTTGTTGACGAGCACGTCCAGGCCACCGGCCTCCGTCTCCAGCAGCCGGGCGGCGGCGGCCACGCTCGCGTCGTCGGTCACGTCCAGCGGTACGCCGAACGCGTCCACGCCGCCCGCGCGCAGCTTCGCCACCGCCTCGGCGAGCCGCTGCCCGTCCCGGGCGCCGACGCCCACCCGCCAGCCGAGCGCGCCCAGGCCGGCCGCGATCTCGTACCCGATTCCCTTGTTCGCGCCGGTCACCAGCGCGATCGTCCGTTCACTCATGGTGTCGATCCTGTCCGCGCGGCGGGCGGGCCTCCAACACCACCTCGGTAGCGGGCGATACCCGACGGGTATCGATCCGGCGGTACGGTGGCGGGATGGAGACGCGGGAGCTTCGCTACTTCGTCGCGGTCGCCGAGGAACTGCACTTCGGCCGCGCCGCGCGCCGCCTCGGCATCGCCCAGCCGCCGCTGTCGCGGGCGATCCGCCAGCTCGAACGGCGCCTCGGCGTGACGCTGCTGGAACGGGACAGCCGCCGCGTCGCGCTCACCGGGGCCGGATCGGTGCTGCTCCGCGAGGGCCGGGCGGCCCTGGACGCGGTGGACGCCGCGGACCGCCGTACCCGCCGCGCCGGTGAGGCCGCGAACGGCGGCGCCGGGCTCGTGCTGGCGACGAAGGCGGGGGCGTCGAGCGAGCTGCTGCCGAAACTGCTCGACGCGTACGCCGCCGAGCCGGACGCGGTCCGGGTGGAGGTGCTGCTGTCCGGCATCGGTGAGCAGGAACGGCTGCTGCGCGACGGTCGGGCCGACGTGGCGCTGCTGCACCTGCCGTTCGACTCGACGACCGGACTGGACACCGAGGAACTGGTGACGGAACAGCAGGTGCTGGTCCTGCCGGCGGGGCATCCGCTGGCCGAGCGGGCGCAGCTGCGGATGGCCGACGTCGAGACGCTGCCCGGCCTGCCGCTGCCGCGCTGGCCGCTGCGCGACGGCACCTACCCGGACGGGCCGGGCCCCGAGGTGCGGGACCACTCCCAGTTGCTCCAGCTGGTCGCGCTCGGGCGTACCGCGGTCCTGCTGCCGGAGTCGTGCCGGTCGCTGCTGTGGCCGGACATGGCCGCCGTGCCGGTGCCGGACGCGCCGACGGTGACCACTGTGATCGCCTGGCCGCCGCACAGCCGGTCCCGGGCCCTGGCCGGGCTGGTCCGCACCGCCACCCGTCTCTGAGGACCGGCGCTAGGACAGGTCCTTGCGCATCTGCTGGGTGACCACCCGGTAGCCGGACGTCTCGTACAGCTTGCGGGCCGTCTCGTTGGCGCCGAAGACGTTCAGCTCCAGCGCCTGCGCGCCGTGCTCCCGGGCCGCCCGCTCCCCGGCCGCGAGCAGCGCCCGCCCGAGGCCCCGGCCCCGGTGCCCGGCGGCCACCTCGATGTCGTAGAGGAACGCGCAGTCGGCGAGACCGCGCGGGTGGGTCAGGCCGATCCACAGCCGGCCGACCGGTGAGCCGTCTGCCAGCTCGCCGATCAGGAACAGCATGCCGGGCGTGGCCATGCCCTGCGGCAGAAAGCCGGCGGTGGCCTCCCGGGCCCGGCCGAGCGCCTCCTCGGGCGTCCAGTTACCGGCCGTGACGTGCTCCCGGGCGTACCCGGCGGCCAGCTCGTCCTGCCATCTGTCGAACTCGTCCGGGTTCATCGCCCGGACCGTCACCTCGGTCATCGCCACTCCCCCGTCGATGTTGTGACCGCTCAGTCCTCGGCGGCGCGGCGGCGCGCCTCCCGCAGCTTCATGGCGTGCTCCAGCAGCGTGATCAGCACCTCCTTGGCCGACTCCCGCTTGCGCGCGTCGCACAGCACCACCGGCACACCCGGGTCCAGGTCGAGCGCGGCCTGCACCTCGTCCAGACGGAACGTCTTGGCGCCCTCGAAGCAGTTCACCGCCACCACGAAGGGCGTACCGCGCCCCTCGAAGTAGTCGATCGACGGGAAGCAGTCGGCCAGCCGGCGGGTGTCGGCGAGCACCACCGCGCCGAGCGCGCCGAGCGCCAGCTCGTCCCAGACGAACCAGAACCGGTCCTGCCCGGGTGTGCCGAACAGGTAGAGCACCAGGTCGTCGCTGATGGTGATGCGGCCGAAGTCCATCGCCACGGTGGTGGTCGACTTCTCCTCGATGCCGGACAGGTCGTCGATGCCGATCCCGGTCTCGGTCAGCACCTCCTCGGTGCGCAGCGGCCGGGTCTCGCTGACCGCGCCGACCATTGTGGTCTTGCCGACGCCGAACCCGCCGGCGATCAGGATCTTGATCGCGGTGGGCAGCGGCGCGGCGCCCGCCGGCCGCTCAGAGCGCCCGTAGTCCATTGATAACCGCCTCGAAAACGTGCTCGTCGGGAAGGCCGGCGGTGGTCGCGCGCGGCTCGCGTACCTGTACCAGGCTGCGGGCGGCCAGGTCTCCGAGGAGGACCCGGACCGTGCCCACCGGCAGGTCGAGATGGGCGGCGATCTCGGCCACGGAGAGGATCCGCTGGCAGAGGCCGACGATCGCCACGTGCTCCGGGCCCAGCCCGGACTCCGACCCGACATCGGTGCGGGTCGAGGTGACCAGCGAGATCAGGTCGAACGTGCCGGTGACCGGGCGGGCCCGGCCTCCGGTCACCGCGTACGGGCGCACCACCGGGCCGGCGTGGTCGTCCACCCACTCCTGCTCCGCGGAGTCCCCCCGGCCGGTCATCGTGCCGCGTTCTCGCCGAGGGGCTGTTCCCGGGTCGGTGACGCGACGAACCGGCCGACCCGGGTGACGAGCATGGCCATCTCGTACGCGATCAGGCCGACGTCCGCGTCCTCCGAGGCCAGCACCGCCAGGCAGGCGTTGCGCCCGGCCGCCGTGACGAACAGGAAGGAGGACTGCATCTCGATGATGGTCTGCTGTACGTGCCCGCCACCGAACCGCTTGCCCGCGCCGCGGGCCAGGCTCTGGATGCCCGCCGCCATCGCGGCCAGGTGCTCGCCGTCGTCCCGGCTCAATCCGCGGGACGAGGCCATCAACAGTCCGTCGGTGGAGAGCGCCACGGCGTGCTCCGCCTGCTTGACCCGGCCGACCAGGTCATCCAGCAGCCACGTCAGATCCGCGCTCGAAGCCGTCTTCTGCGCCACTCGTCGTCCTCATCTTCCCGGCTGGTGTGCCGTCAACTTCCGGTTTCCGTCGCGTCGACGTCCCGGTCAGGTAACCTGCTCGTCCGCGTCGGCCGGCCCGCCGCCGGCCCCCTGCGCTCCGCCGAGCAAGCGCGCGGCATCGGTCCGGCCGCGTCGCGTACCGCTCTGGTAGGAGCTCATCATCCGGCGCACCTGCTCCGGTGCACGCGCCGTGTCGTCGTCGGCGGCGTCGTCCTCCGCCTCGGTCTGGTCGTGCCGCAGCTCCGGCGCGAGGCTGGCCTGGCGTACCCGGACCGGCAGTCCCGCGTCGGTGACCGGCGCGGTCTCCGGCTCCGTCGCCGGCGACGCGTCAGGATCGTCAGTCGTGGCGGCGGGCCGACGCTCCACCACCGCCAGCTCCGTGGTGGGCCCCGCCACCGCGGGCTGCCGCTTGCGGGTACGCGCCGGCAGCCCGGAGGGGGTCAGCCGAGGTGCCTGGGTCACCGGCTCCGGCGCCTGCGGGGCGGGCTCGGCCGGCTGGTCCGGTTCGGCGCCGCCGTCCGGGCCGGACGGGATCGCCGGTCCGTCGCCGTCGCCGGCCGGCGTGCTCCGTGCCGGAGCCGGCGCGGGCGCCGCGGGCAGGGCCGTCCCGGGGGCGGGAAGGGCGTCGGCCTCGTCGGCGCCCTCGGCGGTGATCAGTTCACGCGGGATCAGCACCACTGCGGTGGTGCCGCCGTACGCGGACTCCTTGAGCTGCACCTTGACGCCGTGCCGCTCGGTGAGCCGGCTGACCACGAACAGGCCGAGCCGGGCGGCGTCGGCGAGGTTCAGCTCGGACCGGTCGACGATGCGCGCGTTGGCGGCGGCCAGCTCGTCGGCGCTCATGCCGAGGCCGCGGTCCTCGATCTCGATGGCGAAGCCGTTGACCACGAGCTGACCGCGGACCTCCACAGTGGTCTGCGGCGGCGAGAAGGAGAGTCCGTTCTCGATCAGCTCGGCCAGCAGGTGGATCACGTCACCGACGGCGCGGCCGGTGAGCGACACCTCGCCGAGCGGGAACACGGTGACCCGGGTGTAGTCCTCGACCTCGGCGACCGCGCCGCGGACCACGTCGACCATGGGGACGTTGCGCCGCCAGGCCCGGCCCGGCGTCGAGCCGGAGAGCACGATCAGGTTCTCCGCGTTGCGCCGCATCCGGGTGGCCAGGTGGTCGACCCGGAACAGGTCCTCCAGCTCCTCGGCGTCGTGTTCCCGGCGTTCCATCGCGTCCAGCAGCGTCAGCTGCCGGTGCACGAGCGCCTGGGTGCGCCGGGCCAGGCTGAGGAACACGTCGCGGACGCTGCGGCGCAGTTCGGCCTGCTCGACGGCGGTCCGGACGGCGGTCTCCTGCACGACGTTGAACGCCTTGCCCACCTGGCCGATCTCGTCGTCGCCGAACTGCAGGGGTGGCGCCTCGCGGGCGACGTCCACCTCCTCGCCGCGGCCCAGGCGCTCCACGACGCTCGGCAGCCGTTCGTGCGCCAGCTTGAAGGCGGCCTCGCGGAGCCGTTCGAGCTGGCGGACGAGCGCCCGTGCCGTGGTGATCGAGACGACCACGGAGGCGATGACGGCGATCAGGCCGAGACCGGCGGCGAGCACCAGCCGCACGATGACGCCCACCGCGACCGGCGTGGCCCGGGAGACGATGTCCTCACCGCCGGCGAGGATCACCTCGCGCAGGTCGGCCATCGCCTTCTCGGCGGCGGCCTGCCAGGCCGCGGCGGTCACCGGCGGGCGCACCTCGGCGCCCTTGGCCGCGAGCACCTGGTCCTGGAGCGTGCGGAGCTGCTGGAACGCGTCGCCCTCGACCATCCGCTCGAAGCGGGCACGGTCGCCGGGGGCGAGTTCGCGGGCGGTGCGGTCGGCGAGGAACCACTGCGCGCCGACCAGGCGGGCGAACGCGGTCTGCTCGCCGACGGTGATCCGGTTGGCCGCGATCGCGCCGGTGAGCAGCGCGTCCTGTTGGGACAGCAGCTCCCGGGACCGGTTGAGGTCGATGAGCGCGGCGGTGTCCTCGGCGATCTCGTCGTCGTCGAGGCCGCCGAGGGCATCGAAGACCGCGAAGATCCCGTCGACCGCCTCGTCGTACGCGATGAGCGTGGTGGTCCGGTCGATGGTCTTGCGGCTGACGTCGGTGCGTACCTGGCCGAGCTGGTCCAGCTCGGCCTTCAGCTCGTCGAGCCGCTGCATCAGCTCCTCGCTGGCCGGGATCTCGGTGCGCCAGTCCCGCACCGAGCGCCACAGCGCGCCGGCGGTCTCGTCGGTACGCGCGCGCTGGGCCTGCAGCTCCTGCAACCGGCTCGGGTCGGACTCGCCGAGGTAGCGCAGCGACAGCCGCCGCTCGGCCTGCAGCTCCAGAAGCAGCGGGTCGCTCGGTTCGAAGACGCGCGCGTTGAGCGTCTGCACGCCGAGCAGGTTGAATCCGTCCCGTACGGTCACCCATGCGGCGAACGCCCAGAGCGCGGTCAGCGACGCCAGCAGCGCGATGATCTTCGTACGGAGATTCGTACTGCGGGAACCCATCACACCGTCCTGGCCCGGTCTTCGGTCGGTCCGAAATCCGATCGACTCCGGCGCACGCTAGCAGCCGTCGGGAACCTCATTCAAGCGATCCTGATCATGGTGGGTGCGGCCCCGGTCCGGGTCGCCCCGGCACGGCCGGAGGCCGCCAGCACCGCGGCGCGCACGATCCGCGTCGGGCGGTAGAGGTCCTTGTCGTGCCATAGTGCCGGTTCACCGTCGCATCCGTCCAGCTCGGACAGTCGACGGCGCCCCCGCGCCAGCGCCGACGTGATCCGGGAGTCGCCGGACCGGCCCGCGTCGGCCAGGGCGAGCACCGCGTACGCGGTCTCCTCGGCGGTGCCGTCCCACCGTCCCCAGGAGCCGTCCGGGCGCTGCGTGTCCAGCAGCCAGGCCACCCCCCGCTCGACCCCGGTACGCGCCGCGCCGTCCGGCGCGTGGTCGGCGAGCGCCAGCAGCACCCCGTAGGTGGCGTAGTACGGCGAGGCGTGCCAGCGGTCCTCCCACCGCCCGTCCGGCTCCTGCCGGTCCAGCAGCCACTCGGTGACCCGGCGCCGGGCGCCGGTGACGCCAGGCGCGCTCGGTTGCTCGCCGAGCGCGTCGAGCACGTGCGCGTTCGTGGTCAGCGACGCCCCGTCCTCCCCCGGCCAGGTGCAGAAGTGCCGTCCGGTGTCGAACCCGGCCAGCGGCGCGACGCCGGGCGCGCGGCCCAGCCGGGCCAGCGCGTAGAGCGTGACCGCCGTGGTGTCGGCGTCGGCGGGCAGGCCGGGCGCGGTGGCCGCACCGGCCGGTCCGACAGCGGCGCGCAGCTCGGTCAGCACCGGTTCGGGCGCGCCGACCGGCACGCCGGCCCGGACCAGGATGCCGAGCACCCAGGCCCGTTCGAAGACGGTGATCGGGCTCGCGCAGGGCACCGGACCGGGCCGGGCGACAGCGTTCAGGTAGTCCAGTGCCGGCCCGGGCTCCGGACCGCCCAGCCAGGCGGCGGTCGCGGCGGGTGAGGCGCCGACCGCGCCGCTGGCCGAGGGACGCACCCCGGGCGCGCGGTACGCCAGCTCGCCCGCCACCTCCAGCGCGTGCGCCAGCTTCTCCGGTACCGGCCTCCCGGTGGCGAGCAGTCCGCGTACCCGGGTCAGCCGGGCCGGGTCGAGACCGGCCGGCAGCGGCAGACGGGGCCGGCCGGCCCACTCGGCCAGCCCGGGTGGCGGACCGGCCGGCCCGTCGAGATGCCGGTCCACAGCGGTCAGCAGCGCCGGCACGATCAGGTCGGTGGCCGGCAGGTCCGGCGGGGCGCCGGCGCGCAGCGCGCCGGTCAGGTACGCCAGCCCTCGGTGCGCGGCGGCGGCGGGCGCGGCGGCCGGGCCGTCGCGGTGCAGCACGGTCAGCAGCGCCTCGACCGCGCTCAGCGTCGGCACCAGCGCGTACCCGCCGGCACCGCCCCAGCCGCCGTCCGGACGCTGCCGGTCCAGCAGCCAGGCCACGCGCCGGTCGTGGCCGTCGAGCCAGGGCGCGAGCGCGACCAGCCGTCCGGTCTCGTAGACCGACGGCGACGTCTGCCCCTCCGGTTCACCGCCGAGCGCCGTGATCAGGTCGCGCGTGGTCCCGGACCGGGTGGCGGGCACCGATCCGGCGGTGAGCGTCACCGCACGCCCCAGAAGTCGGTGTTCCGGTAGAAGCCGGTGGTGAAGCCGAGCTGCCGGGACAGGAAGTCGGCCTCCCGCGGCACCTCGCCGGCCAGCTTCGCCAGCAGGACGCGGCAGTGGTCGACCTGCTCGGCGAAGCGCCGCTCGACCTCGGCCGGGTCGTCGACCAGCAGCAGCGCGTTGAGGTCGCCGGACTCGGCGTCGCGGCGGTGTGTGCCGAGGTCGTTGACCAGGCGCAGGGCCCGCTGGACCTCGTCGCCGACCTGGATCAGCCGCTCCAGCGTGCCGGCGTCGGACACCGATCCGGTGTGGATCCAGTGCGCCACGTTCACCACTGTGGCGGCGAGGTTGTCGGCGTTGGCCAGATAGTCGTCGAGGGTGGGGCGGCCGGTGCCCCGCCAGTCCCACTCGCGGGCCATCGCGTCGAGCGTGCGTGCCATCGTGCCCCGCCAGTGGTCGCGCAGCGCCGGATAGGCGGGGGCGGCGGCGACGTCGTCCCGCAACTCGGCGAGGAACCGGCCCAGCGGGTCGCCCGAGGCGGCGCCGTCGAGCACGTCCAGGCAGACACCGGTGATCCGGTCGACCTCGGCCCGGCTGGTGGCCTGGTGGTCGACCAGCCAGTCGACGGCGAAGCCCCAGAGGACCGCGCGGTTGGTCACCGCGAGTTCGGCGGCGGTGTGCCAGGGGGCGCTGAACGCCATCGCCTGCGCGATGCTGCTGAACAGCGTCGCGTCGAACGGGTCGCCGGGGAACAGCTCGGGGTGCGCGGCGGCGGCCCTGCGCAGGCCGCGCTGGCCCTGCGCGGCGAGCGCGCAGACCCGGCCCTGCTCCGCGGCGACCGCAAGCGGATCGGGTGTCGGCCCGTCGGTCATGCCGGCTCCGTCCGCCCGGCGGCGACGAGCGTCAGCTCGACGCGTTCGCGCGGCCGCAGGGCCGCGGCCAGCCGCAGTCCGGGTACGCCGGGGCGGTGCAGCCGGAACCGGTAGCGGCTGAGCATGGTGGCGAGGATGAGCTGGGCCTCCAGGTAGAACAGGTACATGCCGAGGCACTGGTGCGGCCCGCCGCCGAACGGGAAGTGGGCGTACCGGTGCCGGGCCCGGACCCGCTCGGGGCGGAACCGTTCCGGGTCGAACTCGTCCGGACGGTCCCAGAACTGCCGCATCCGCTGGGTGATCAGCG
Organism: Micromonospora sp. RV43; assembly: GCF_001029515.1. Taxonomy (NCBI): domain Bacteria; kingdom Bacillati; phylum Actinomycetota; class Actinomycetes; order Micromonosporales; family Micromonosporaceae; genus Micromonospora; species Micromonospora sp. RV43. The sequence continues at coordinate 18,432 of NZ_LEKG01000111.1, forward strand.
GGCTGACCGCCATCGTGGCGCCGGGCTCGATCGGCACGCCGTCGATGACGTCCTCGGCGACCGCGCGGCGCGGGATGATCCACCCGATCGGGTAGAGCCGCAGCAACTCGTCGAGCACCATCCGGGTGTACGTGAGGCGGCTCAGGTGCTCGCGGCGTACCGGCTCGCCGCCGACCACCTCGTCGATCTCGGCGTAGAGCCGCTCGGCCACCTCGGGGTGCTGGTCCAGGTGCGGCCAGGCCCAGGTCAGCACGTTGATGGTGGTCTCCGTGGTGGCGGCGAACATCGCCACTGTGTCGTTGCGGACCTGCCGCTCGTCGAGCTGCCGCCCGTCGTCGGTGCGGGCCTGCCAGAGCGTCGAGATGACGTCGTCGCCCTGGTCGGCGGACTCGCGCGTCTCGCGGACGATCGGCACCAGCACGTCGTCGACGATGCGGACGGCGCGGGCGAACGTGCGGTCCCCCGGCATCGGCAGGGACAGAGGCGCGAACGGCACGATGATCCGGGGGATGACGGCGGTGGCGATCCGGTCCTGCGCCTCGATCACGCGCATCGCGTCCGGCACCGAGATCCGGTCGGCGAAGAGCACCTTCATGATCGCCCGGCTGACGATCCGGGCCTGCTCCACGCCGATGTCGACCGGCTGACCGGCGCGGGCCGGCTCGTCCAGTTCCCCGACGGCGTCGCGGATCGCGTCGGCCATCCCGTCGACGAGCGCCTCGACCCGCTTGGCGGTGAACATCGGCTGGAGCATCCGGCGGCTGGCCGACCAGATCTGCCCCTCGCCGAGGATCCCCTCGCCGAACAGCCGCTTGACCGGGCGCCAGAACAGCCCGTCACCGGCCCGTTCGTAGTTGTCCGCCCGGTCGCGCAGGACGTGCTGCACGTGCTTGGGGTGGGTGACCAGGTAGGGACGGAACGAGCCGAGGTTGAGCCGGACCAGGTCGCCTTCGGTACGGTTACCGATGTCGATGAGGGCCCGGGCGGGGTCGCGGAGCACCGCCGGCAGGATCTGCCGCAGCGGCACGGTTCGGGGTCGGCCGGTGGGCCTCGGTGTGTCCGTCGGTTCGGGCACCTGAACGCTCCCTCGGTTGACTCAGGGTCGCGACTCCGTATCGACCCGTGACGTTGCTCGCGAGCATGCCATCCTGAGCCGCAGATCAAAAGGCAGGTCGGAGGATATTTCACGTAGCAACAATCTCTTTGTCGAGAATGGAGCCGGTGGGATATGCGTCACTCGCGTACACAGTGGCCGTTGCGGAGAGCGAGCAACGCTCACCTCCGGCGGACGGCGGCAGAACGCGGGCGCGGACCCGTCCGCTGTGCCAAGCTTCGGGCATGGACGACAAGACCATCCTCAGCCGGATCTCGGAACTCGTCGACGAGGAACACCGGCTGCGTGCCGACGCGCAGCAGCACGAGGCCGGCACCGACGACGAGGCGCGGGAGCGGCTGCGCGCGCTGGAGGAGTCCCTGGACCAGTGCTGGGACCTGCTGCGCCGCCGCCGGGCCGCCCGCCAGGCGCACGGCGACCCGGACGCCCAGGGCGAGCGCCCGGTGCCGGAGGTCGAGCGCTACCTCCAGTGACCCGGACCGGCGGGCGTCCCGGGCGGTCTCCCGCCCGGGGACCCGCCGGGTCAGCGGATGCCCGCCTCCCGCAGCAGCGCCTCGGTCAGCGCCATCGGGTCGGTCACCGTCGCGGGCATCCCGCGGGCGGTGAACCAGGCGGCCACCACCCGCACGTCGCGGGCCAGGAATTCGGCCCCCTGCGGGTTGGCCACCACGTCGACCACCTGCGGCAGGTCGATCATCACCAGCCGGCCCGCGTGCACCAGCAGGTTGTACGGCGACAGGTCGCCGTGTGCGTACCCGGCCCGGGCGAGCACAGTCAGCGCCTCCACGAGCTGGTCCCACAGGTCGCGCAGCTCGTCGTCGTCGGGCCGGACCTGGGCCAGCCGCGGCGCGGCCTCCCCCGCCTCGGCGTCGCCGACGAACTCCAGCATCAGCTCGGTGCCGAGCAGCTGCACCGGGTAGGGCACGGCGATCCGCCCGAAGGCGGCCCCGATCTCCCAGAGCTGGGACAACGCGGCGAACTCGGCCGCCGCCCACTGCCCGGCGATCATCTGCCGGCCGAACGCGGTGCGGCCGGTCATCGCCCGCATCTCACGGGACCGGCGTACCCGGCGGCCCTCCAGGTAACCGGCGTCCCGGTGGAACAGCCGGTGCTGGGCGTCGCGGTACCGCTTGACCGCCAGCAGGCACGCGCGGTCGGTGCCCGGCACGGCGCGGCGGACCAGGTGGACGTCCGCCTCCTTGCCGGTCTTGAGCACCCCGAGCTCGGTGTCCCGGGCGGCCAGTTCGGTGACCAGCCACTCCGGGTGCGGCTCGGGGCCGTGGACGGCCTGGTCCCAGGAGGACCAGGCGTCCTCCGCCTCGGGCTCGGCGTCCGGGTCGGTGAGGGTCGGCGGGGTGTGCCGCCCCCGCTTCAGGAAGTCGGGTTCGTCGTCGTCGAAGCGGCTCTTGCCGCGGCCACGGCGCTGCGGCGCCGGGATGTCGTGATCGCGCACGGGTGGATCTGTCCTTCGATCGAGGCTGGTGGAGGCAGGTGGTACGACCCTGCGAAAACGGCCATGACCGACCCCCTCTCCTCGACCGGGCACACCCGGCTGCGCACTCGCGCGGCACCATGCTCGTGCCCCGCCCGCGGCGGGTCAACGGATTTTCCGCGTGGTGCGCCGCTGTGCCGCCGCGCTGCCTGCCTGCCGGCCGCGCCGCTGCCGCCGTCAGCCGGCCAGTACGGCCGCGACGGCCGCGATCAGACCGTCCTCGATCCGGGTGGGCGCGAACCTCGGGTCGGACCAGCGGCGTCCCCGGTGCAGCCAGACGCTGGGCAGGCCCACGGCGGTCGCGCCGCCGATGTCCGCCTCCGGACTGTCGCCGACCACCCACGCGCCACGCAGCGGCATCCGGGCCCGCTGGGCGGCGAGCGCGAAGATCCTCGGGTTCGGCTTGCTGACGCCCGCCTCCTCGGAGATCACCCAGTCGGCGACGTACCGGTCCAGGCCGGTCTTGCGGATCTTGGCGTCCTGTTGACGGGACGCGCCGTTGGTGACCACCACCGGCACCCAGCCGGCGTCGGCCGCGATCCGCAGCGCGCAGGCCACCAGCGGATCGAGCCGCATGTGGGCCACCACGCCGTCGTGCAGCTCGTCGACCAGGTCGATCGAGGGGATGCGCAGCGCGTACCGGTCGCGGATCGCATCCGCCACGTCCCACCTGTTGGTCAGCCCGTCCGCGTCCACGGACACCAACCAGTCGAGGTCGGCCCGGGGCGCGCCGATGCCGTCCAGGAAGCGTTCTCCCCAGGCGCGGAACGGCCCGTCGCGGTCCAGCAGGGTGTTGTCCAGATCGAGCAGGAGCAACGGCACCTGGGCACCCTACGGGAACGGCTGGAGCACCGACAGGGCCGAGGGCCCCGCCACGGCGATCAGGCGACGAGGACGGCGCGATCCGCCCCGGCGTCGAGCGGGCGGTCCAGCAGCATCGTGTGCGCCGCGCGGGTGGCGGCCAGCGCGTCCGGGTCGAGCGTGGCCACCAGCACGTCCTCGCCGGTGTCGGCGCCCCGGGCCAGCGGCCGGCCCTCCGGGTCGTACACCGCCGCGCCGCCGTTGAACCGCCACGGATCGGTGCCGCCGACCGAGTTGGCGAACACCACGTACATCGTGTTGTCCAGCGCCCGGGCGGCGTAGTAGAGGTCGCGGCGGTGCGCCGAGCCGGCCAGGTAGCCACTCGGGCAGAGGTAGCCGTGTGCGCCGTCGCCGGCGGCGGCCCGCGCGTGCTCCGGGAAACAGCCGTCGTAGCAGACGCCCAGACCCAGCCGCCACGTGTCGACCTCGATCGTGGCGCCCCGGCGTCCGGCGTCGAACAGCTCCCGCTCGCCGCTCCAGAGCTGCTGCTTGTCGTACGCGGCGGTGACGGTGCCGGCCGGGTCCACGACGAGCGAGGAGATGGTGCGCCGCCGGTCGGGGTGGCGGACGGCAGCGCCGATCACCACTGCCGCGCCCGCGGCGGCGGCGGCGGAGCGCAGCGGGTCCAGCCGGGCGTCGGTCACCCGGCCGTCGGCGTCGGCAGCCACGTCCGTGGCGTCCGGATCGGCGCCGAGCGTCGGCGGGTGGTACGCCGGCAGGAACAGCTCGGGCAGCACCACGACGCGGGCGCCCTCGGCCCGGGCGACGAGGCGGGCGGCGGCACCGGCGTTGCCGGCGACGTCGCCGGGGACCGGCTGGGCCTGGACGGCGGCGACGGTGAGCGGGCGCGCGGGAGGGGCGGTCACCCGCCGATCGTAACCACCGGACGGCGGCAGATGATCAAGCGTCGGAGCATCTCAAGCCGTACGTACGGTTTGCATCGGCCGCTTCCACCTGCGACGATCCGTTCGTGCCCAGAGTAAGTCAGGACCAGCTCGACGCGCGCCGACAGGAGATCCTCGCGGCGGCGCGGGCGTGTTTCGCCCGGCACGGCTACGAGGGCGCCACCGTGCGGCGGCTGGAGGAGGCCACCGGCCTGTCCCGGGGCGCGATCTTCCACCACTTCCGGGACAAGGACTCCCTCTTCCTCGCCGTGGCCGAGGACGACGCCGCCGCGATGGTGGAGACGGTGGCCCGCAACGGCCTCGTGCAGGTCATGCGCGACCTGCTGGCCCGGGCCGTCTCGCCGGACACCACCGGCTGGCTCGGCAGCCAGCTGGAGGTCTCCCGCCGGCTGCGCACCGACCCCGCCTTCGCCAAGCGCTGGGCGGAGCGTTCCGAGGCCATCGCCGGGGCCACCCGGGAGCGCCTGCTGCGCCAGCGCGAAGCCGGCGTGCTCCGCGACGACGTACCGATCGACGTGCTGGCCCAGTTCCTGGAGCTGGCCTACGACGGGCTGGTGCTGCACCTGGCGATGGGCCGTCCGGCCGGCGACCTGGCCCGGGTACTCGACCTGGTCGAGGAGGCCGTCCGCCGGCACTGAACCGGCGCCGGTCTCGGTCCGGTAACTACCCCGCTCCAGGAGATCGACTCTGGCGCGCCTGCTCCACAATGAGCCGCGACCCCTCCGCGCGACAGGAGCAGACGATGACCCCCTCCGACACCTGGGGCATCCCCGGCCCCGTCTTCCTGCGCTGGTACCTGCTGCTCGCCGTCGTCCTGGTGGTCGGCGCGATCGTCTACCGGCGGCGCATGCTGGCGGGCACGGCGGTGACCGCGTACGGCGACCTGGGTCCGCAGCAGGTCGCGTACCTCAACGGTGGTGACCAGCTCGCCGTCTGGGCCGCGCTCGGCGGGCTGCGCCACTCCGGCGCGGTCGGCGTACGACCGGACCGGCGGCTCACCACGGGCGGCCCGCTGCCGGCCGGGGCCACCCCGCTGGACCAGGCGGTCCACCACGCGGCGAGCCGGGGTCTGCGTACCCGGGAACTGGCCGCCGACGAGTGGGTCCGGCGCGCGCTCGACGACCTGCGCGACGGCCTGGTACGCCGGGGCCTGGCACTGGACCAGGAGCGGCGCCGGACGCTGCGGCGCGGCGCGCTGCTGGTCGGAGCCCTGCTGACGATCGGCATCGTGCGCGCGGTCTCCGGGCTGCTCAACGACCGGCCCACCGGCTGGCTGCTGCTCAGCCTGTTCCCGCTCGGCCTGGCGTTCGTGCTGCTCAACCGCGTGCCCTGGCGGACCCGGGCGGCCACCGCCGCGCTGAACGACATGCGCCGCCGGCACGCCTGGCTGCGGCCGGCCGCCGGGCCCGCGTACTCCACGTACGGCGCGACCGACGTGGCGCTGGGCGTGGCGCTGTTCGGCACCGCCACGCTCTGGACGATGGATCCGGGCTTCGCGGAGCAGGCCGAGATCCAGCGGCAGGCGATGGGCAACGCGGGTGGCGCCAGCTCCGGCACCTCGTGCGGCGGCGGGGCGACCGCCGGCGGCGGCTCCTGCGGGGGCGGCAGCTCGTGCGG
>NZ_LEKG01000112.1:0-35124 GCF_001029515.1 Micromonospora sp. RV43
GGACCCCGACCAGCCGAACCGGCTCGCCCGGGGCGAGCGCGCCCCACAGCGCCCAGGCCGTGTCGAACATCTCCCGGGCGGTGGGCCAGGAGGCGGCGCGGGCTCCAGCGCGACATGCGCTGCCGGACCTGGCCGCTCGTGGTGACCACCCTCGCCGACCGCTCGGCCAGGCCGGTACGCCAACGCTGCAGCACCGACGGGGGCAGCAGCGCGGCCAGCAGCCGGGTACGGCGGTCCGCGCCCGCCGCCAGCGCGCCCCGGACCGTACGCAGCGCCGGCTGCAACTCCGTGTCGGTCAGCGGGTCACGGGCGTAACGGGCTCGTTCCTCGGCGCGGCCGAGCAGGCGTACCCCCGTTGCGGCGTCCCCCCTCTCGGCGAGCGCCTCCCGGGCCAGCCGCTCGGCGGTGGCCCGTGGGGTCTCCGTGCGGTCCACCCGGACGTGGAAGTCGACGAGCGTGTCGAGCAGCTCGTCCCAGGCGGCGTGCGCGTCGGCGCGGGCCGCCTCGGCGTCGACACCGACGACGACCTGCCGTGTTTCGCCGCGCTGACCCGGCACCGGCAGCGCGGTGGCCGCGGGCGTGACCGCCCGGACGCGCCGGCGGCGGCGCAGGGCGGAGCGGCGCAGGGCCGGTACGGCGAGCAGCGCCAGCAGCGCCAGCGCACCGGCCAGCCACCACGGCCAGACCGGGCTCTCCTCGGCCGGGCCGCCCTGGTTCAGCGTCAGACCCTGGTCGGTGTCCTTGTCGAGCCGGTCCGCCTCGTTCGGCCCGGCCGACGGGCCGGCCGCGTCGGGAGCGCTGGTGCTGCCGGTCGAGGGGGTGACCTCCTCGGGGGCGTCGATGTCCGGAGCCCAGGCCGAGCGGACCGAGCCCGTCACGGCCGCCGCCGGGGTGGCGTCGAACGGCACCCAGCCGATCCCGCTGAAGTTGACCTCGGTCCAGGCGTGCAGGTTGCGGTTGGTCAGCACGTACGTGCCGCTGTCGGCCTTGCTGCCGTTGGTGAACCCGACGGCGACCCGGGCCGGGATGCCGGCGGCCCGGACCAGCCAGGCCATCGCCGCGGCGTACTGCTGGCAGTAGCCGACCTTGGTGGCGAGGAAGTCGGTGATGTCCTCGCCGCTGCTGCCGTTGCGGGTGGACAGCGCGTAGGTGAAGCCGTTCTCCACGGAGAAGTAGTCGTAGATCGCCCGGACCTTGTCGTAGTCGTTCGACTTGCCCTTGACCAGCTGCGCGACCAGTTCCTCGACGGCCGGGACGGACGGCCGCTCGGTCTGCTGCCGCATCACCGGGCTGTCCGAGGGCAGCGACGGGGCCGCGCGCAGCGCCGCCGGGCTGAATGTGGACCGTACGTAGTCGAACGAGTAGCTCTTGCCGCGGGCGTTGTCCCGGTTGGAGAAGACGACCTGCTGGTTCGGGTCGTACAGCCAGTTGCCGTTGAGGTCGTCGGTCTTGACCGGCTCGGCGTAGACCGGCATCAACGGCATGTTCAGGTTCTTCGTCACCTCGACCGTGGCGCGGTAGCGCTGCTGGTCGACGCCGCGCGGGGCGCGTTCCCCGGGGTCGGGCAGCGGGCGGGTGATCGGCCGCCCGGTCGGCACGCGTGCCTGGAAGCCACTGGGGCGCAGGTCGTCGACGACACCCAGGCGCAGGTAGAACGGCGTCGTCTCGTTGGTGCTGACCTTGACCAGATCGAGTTCCTCGCTCTGGTTGAGCTGGCCGCTGAGCGCCGCGAACAGGTCGACCCGGCCGGAGCTGCCGCCCTGGCCCGGCCGCCCGCTGCCATCGCCGGGCCCGGCGCCGACGTTGTTCAGCAGCCCGCCGGTCATCCCGGGCACTGCGAGCGGCAGCGCCACCGCCACGATCACGCCGACCACTGCGAGCCGCCGTCCGGCCGCGGCCAGCGGGGACGCCTCCCAGACGTCCACGTCGCGGCCCTCGCCGGTGAACCGGCGGCCGAACCGGCGTACCCGGTCGACGTTGTCGGTGACCAGCAGCCAGAGGTAACCGGCGGCGCCCACCACGAACGGGGTGGCCGGGACGCTGTCCACGTAGACCGCGACCGGCACCGAGTAGATGGCGAGCATCGGCAGGCCGGCCAGCGCCGGACGGCGCAACCCGACCGCGAGCACGTCCACCACCACAGCGACCGCGCCGATGCCGAGCACCGCGAGGAACAGCAGCGAGTCGACGTCCGGCACCTTCACGCCGTACGAGCGCATGTCCTGCAACGACGTCTGGAGCAGGTCGCCGAAGTGGGCGAACGTGGCCGGGGTCGGTACGAACGCGAGCAGTTCGGTGCCGCCGGGGAAGACCCACGTCAGGCCCAGGGTGAGCCCGGCCAGCATGGCCAGCACCTGCCCCCACAGCGGCATCCGGCCCAGCCGGCTCAACGCGGCCGAGCCGGCCACCACGGCGACCACGACGGCGGCCTGGATCAGCCAGGTCCAGCGTTCGAAGATCGCCGACAGCGGGGCCGCCGCCAGCAGCGTCGCCGCCGCGGCGACGAACCCGATGTTGCGGTGCGGGGTCACAGGACCATCCCTCCGGTCATCGTCGTCCGCCGGCCACCGTCTCGGCCATGGCCGCCCGCAGCGCGAAGCCCTGCGAGCCCCGCCCGGCCTGCGGCCACAGCATCGGCAGGCGGGTGCCGTGCTCCACCCCGATGACCCGCCAGCCGCTCTGCAGCAGCGCGAGCGCGGCGGCGCCGTGCGCCCGCTCCGCCTCGGTCCGGGCGTTCGGGGGCAGGTTGAGCCAGGTGTTGCTGTCGAGCAGGAACGCCACGCAGGTGGCCCCGTTGCCGCGCAGCCCGGCCAGCAGTTCCGCCTCGGCGGTGCCGAGCGTGCCGAGCAGCGCGATGATCAGACCGCCGTCGGCCCGCTGCCGGACCTGCTGCACCAGCGTGGTGATCTCGCCGCGCCGGTCCAGGTGCACGTCGGCGAGGTGGTCGAGCAGCAGTCCCTCGCCGCCTGCCTCGGCGGCGCCGACGTCGGCGCCGTTGCCGGTGACCAGCCGGAGCTTGTAGCCGGCCTCGCGCAGGTGCACGGCGATGCTGGCGGCGGCCGAGACCGCCCACTCGAAGCTGGCCGTCGGGCCCTCGCCCCGGTGCCCGGCGGCGCGGGTGTCCAGCACCACCGTCGCCCGGCTCTCCCACGGCTGCTCCTCGCGGCGCACCATCAGCTCACCGGTGCGGGCGGTGGACTTCCAGTGCACCCGGCGCAGGTCGTCGCCCATCCGGTACTCCCGGGTGGCGGCGTCGTCCTCGCCGTGCACCGCCACCGAGCGGGCCCGGCTGTCGCCGCTGCCGGCGTACTCACCGGGCAGCCGGACCGACGGCAGCGGGGTGACCTGCGGGATCACCGTGAGGTGGTCCGTGCTGGGGAACGACCGGGTCAGCTCGCACAGGCCGAACGGGTCGGTCAGCCGGATCACCAGCGGCCCCACCTCGTAGCGGCCGCGCACGTCCGCGCGGACCGTGTACGCCACCGAGCTGGCCTGGTGCGCGCCGAGCCGCTCCAGCACCACCCGGGGCCGGCTGCCCAGCGCGTACGGCAGGCGGTCCTCCAGCAGCAGCGTGCCGGTGGGCAGCCGGGACAGGTTCTGCAGCCGCAGCACCACCCGGGAGCTGGCGCCGACCGGCACCCGGTGCGGCTCCAGCGACCTGTTGCAGGCCAGCTTGTACCGGCTGCGTCCGACGTACGCGGCGGCCAGCAGCGGCAGCACGGCGAGCAGGACCGCCACCCGGAGCAGGTCCTTCTCGCCGAGGATGCCGGCGGAGATCGCGGCGGCCACCGCGGCCGCCAGGAAGGAGCGGCCGCGGGTGGTCAGCCCACGCAGGCCGTCGCGCACGTCACGGCCTCCGCGGCTCGTACGGCCCGCGGCCGTTGTTGCCGCCGCCGGGGCGGGTGTCGTACGGCGACCGCTGCCGGTCGTGCGGCAGCGGCAGGCGGTGCACCAGCTCGGAGACGATCGCGTCGGTGGTGCGCCGGGCCAGCTGCGCGTCGGCGGTCGGGATGATCCGGTGCGCCAGCACCGGCACCGCGAGGACCTGGAGGTCGTCCGGCAGGACGTAGTCGCGGCCCTCCAGGGCGGCCACCGCGCGGGCGGTGCGCAGCAACTGGAGCGTGGCCCGGGGGGACGCGCCGAGGCGCAGGTCGGGCGCCTCCCGGGTGGCGGTGACCAGGTCGATCGCGTACTGCTTGACGGCGTCGGCGACGTGCACCTGCCGGACGTGGCCGATCAGCCGGCGGACGGTGGCCGCGTCGGAGACCGGCCGCAGCCCCGGCAGCGGGTCGGTGGCGCCGTGCCCGTCGAGCATGGCCAGCTCGGCGCGCGGGTCCGGGTAGCCCATGGCGATGCGGGCGGTGAACCGGTCGCGCTGCGCCTCGGGCAGCGGGTAGGTGCCCTCCATCTCGATCGGGTTCTGCGTCGCGATCACCATGAACGGCGTCTGCAACTGGTAGGTGACCCCGTCGACCGTGACCTGCCGCTCCTCCATGCACTCCAGCAGCGCCGACTGGGTCTTCGGCGAGGCCCGATTGATCTCGTCGCCGACCACCAGGTTGGCGAAGACCGCGCCGGGGCGGAACTCGAAGTCGTGCGTCTCCTGGTTGTAGACGCTGACGCCGGTGACGTCGCTGGGAAGCAGGTCGGGGGTGAACTGGATCCGCCGGACCGAGCAGTCGATGGACCGGGCCATCGCCTTGGCGAGCTTGGTCTTGCCGACGCCGGGCACGTCCTCGATGAGCAGGTGACCCTCGGCCAGCAGCACCGCCAGGGCGAGCCGGACGGTGGCGGTCTTGCCCTCGATGACCTGCTCGATGTTGGCCACGATGGCCTCGCTGGCGGCGCGGAACTCGTCGTGCGGCAGCAGACCGCCCACCTCGTCCCAGGTCTGTTGTGTCACGGGCCTCCTCCTCGTCGCCTGGACGGCAGCTCTTTATAGAGCACCTGGACCCGCCGTTGGGTTCGCGACGCCGAGCCTCGTCTGCCGCAGAAATCTCATTGGTATCTCAGGCTAACCATGTTTGTCGTTACTGCCGACTCCCGCAGGTGGTCGGTCGGTTACGCCCGGAATATTCGCCGGACCGGGGGACCGGCCGCCGCGGGTAGAACGGGCGCGCCGCCGCCGAGGGGTGCGAGGTACACTGCCTGCATGGCCGGGTTCTTCCTGCTTCTTACCGAGCCGTGTTGATGCGCTGAACGCGCGACAGCACGGCCGCCCCTCCTGCGCGAGGGGCTTTTTTGTGCCCGCAGCAGACCGCCCACAATTTTTTCGAATCGATCCGCGCCGAGGAGACGCCATGAGTGAGGCAGCCGCACCGGCGACCGACATCCCCCCGTTCCGGTACACCGCCGCCCTGGCCGACGAGATCGAGCACCGCTGGCAGGACACCTGGGAGCGGGAGGGCACCTTCCACGCGCCGAACCCGGTCGGTCCGCTGGCCGACCCGGGCCACCCGCGGGCGGGCGCCGAGAAGCTGTACGTGCTGGACATGTTCCCGTACCCGTCCGGCGCAGGCCTGCACGTCGGGCACCCGCTGGGCTACATCGGCACCGACTGCTACGCCCGCTACCAGCGGATGGCCGGGCGCAACGTGCTGCACGCGATGGGCTTCGACGCGTTCGGCCTGCCCGCCGAGCAGTACGCGGTGCAGACCGGCACCCACCCCCGGACCACCACCGAGGCCAACATCGAGCGGTACCGGGAGCAGCTGCGCCGGCTGGGGCTGGGCCACGACGAGCGGCGTTCGGTGGCGACCATCGACACCGACTTCTACCGCTGGACGCAGTGGATCTTCCTGCAGATCTTCAACTCCTGGTACGACGCGGACGCGCGCAAGGCCCGGCCGATCGCCGAGCTGATCGCCGAGTTCGAGGGCGGCACCCGCGCCACCCCGGACGGGCGTCCGTGGGCCGAGCTGTCAGTGGGGGAGCGGCGGCGCATCGTCGACGACCACCGCCTGGCGTACGTCTCGGAGGCGCCGGTGAACTGGTGCCCGGGGCTGGGCACCGTGCTGGCCAACGAGGAGGTCACCGCCGACGGCCGTTCCGAGCGCGGCAACTTCCCGGTCTTCAAGCGCAACCTGAAGCAGTGGATGATGCGGATCACCGCGTACGGGGACCGGCTGCTGGAGGATCTGGACACGCTGGACTGGCCGGAGCCGATCAAGCTGCAGCAGCGCAACTGGATCGGCCGGTCGACCGGCGCGCACATCGACTTCCCGACCGAGGCGGCCCCGGTGCGGGTGTTCACCACCCGGCCGGACACCGTCTTCGGCGCCACCTACATGGTGCTGGCGCCCGAGCACGAGCTGGTCGACGTGCTGACGCCGGCCACCTGGCCGGAGGGCACCCGGGACGCCTGGACCGGCGGGCACGCCGGCCCGCGCGAGGCCGTCGAGGCGTACCGGAAGGCCGCCGCGGCCAAGACGGACGTGGAGCGGCAGGCGGACAGCAAGGAGAAGACCGGCGTCTTCGTCGGCGCCTACGCCACCAACCCGGTGACCGGCGGGCAGATCCCGATCTTCATCGCCGACTACGTGCTGGCCGGGTACGGCACCGGCGCGATCATGGCGGTGCCCGCGCAGGACGAGCGGGACTGGGACTTCGCCGAGGTCTTCGAGCTGCCGATCGTGCGGACCGTGCAGCCGCCGGAGGGCTTCGACGGCAAGGCGTACACCGGTGACGGCCCGGCGATCAACAGCGCCGCGCCGGAGCGCGGCATCGACCTGGACGGCCTGGGCGTCACCGACGCCAAGGCGCGGATCATCGAGTGGCTGGAGGCCAACGGGCACGGCGCCGGCGCGGTCACCTGGCGGCTGCGCGACTGGCTGTTCTCCCGGCAGCGTTACTGGGGCGAGCCGTTCCCGATCGTCTATGACTCCACCGGCGCGCCGATCGCGCTGCCCGAGTCGATGCTGCCGGTCGAGCTGCCCGAGGTGGAGGACTTCTCGCCGAAGACGTTCGACCCCGAGGACGCCGACAGCAACCCGGAGACGCCGCTGTCACGGCGGCGCGACTGGGTCGAGGTCGAGCTGGACCTGGGCGACGGGCCCAAGCGCTACACCCGCGAGACCAACGTGATGCCGCAGTGGGCCGGCTCCTGCTGGTACGAGCTGCGCTACCTGGACCCGACCGACTCGCAGCGCTTCGCCGACCCGGAGAACGAGGCGTACTGGATGGGTCCGCGCCGCGACGGCGACTGCGGGGGCACCGACCTGTACGTCGGCGGCGCCGAGCACGCCGTGCTGCACCTGCTGTACGCGCGCTTCTGGCACAAGGTGCTGTACGACCTGGGCCACGTCTCGTCGTTCGAGCCGTTCCGCCGCCTGTTCAACCAGGGCATGATCCAGGCGTACGCGTTCGTCGACCCGCGCGGCGCCTACGTGCCCGCCGAGGAGGTCGTCGAGGTCGACGGCCGCTGGTTCCACGGCGAGACCGAGGTGCGGCGCGAGTACGGCAAGATGGGCAAGTCGCTGAAGAACGTGGTCACCCCGGACGACATGTGCGCGGCGTACGGCGCCGACACGTTCCGGGTGTACGAGATGTCGATGGGCCCGCTGGAGGTGTCCCGCCCGTGGGAGACCCGGGCGGTGGTCGGCTCGTACCGGTTCCTGCAGCGGGTCTGGCGCACCGTCGTCGACGAGCAGACCGGTGAGCTGCGGGTCACCGACGAGTCGGCCGACGAGGCGACCCGGCGGCTGCTGCACAAGGCGATCGACGGGGTCCGCGCCGATATGGACGGGATCCGGTTCAACACCGCCATCGCCAAGCTGATCGAACTGACCAACGGCCTGACCCGGCTGGCACGTACGCCGCGCGAGGTGGCCGAGCCGCTGGTGCTGATGGTCGCCCCGTTCGCCCCGCACATGGCCGAGGAGCTGTGGAGCAAGCTGGGCCACGACACGTCGCTGGCGTACGCGGACTTCCCGGTCGCCGACCCGGCCCTGCTGGTGGCCGAGTCGGTCACCTACCCGGTGCAGGTGAACGGCAAGGTCCGGGGCCGGGTCGAGGTGCCCGCCGACGCGTCCGAGGAGACCGTCCGCGCGGCGGCGCTGGAGGCGGTCGCCGGCACGCTGGGCGGCAAGGAGCCGCGCAAGGTGATCGTGGTGAAGGGCCGGATGGTCTCGGTCGTCGCCTGACGCCCGCAGGTGGGCGTGTCCACTTCGGGGACACGCCCACCGACGGTCAGGGCGCGCGACGCCGTCGTTCGGCCCGCCACCAGCGGTGGATGATCAGCACGCTGGCGATCAGGCCGAGGCTCGCAGGCGCGGCCGCGTACCAGTTGATCGAACCGGGTGTGGTCACGGCCGCGCCGATCGCCGCGTAGCCGATGGCGGTGGGCGCGGAGGCGATCACGCTGCCGGCCAGGAACGGCATGACCCGGGCCGCGGTGGTGCCGTAGCCGTAGCTGACCAGCCCGAACCCGGCGATCGGCAGCAGCCGTACGGTGACCACGCCGAAGACGCTCTGCCGGGCGAACCAGCCGTCGAGGCGGGCCAGCCGGCCGCGTACCCGCTCGGCGACGAAGTCGCGGCCGAGCACCCGGCCGACCGTGAAGCCGATGGCCGCAGCGAGCAGCGCCGCGCCGAGCGCGTACGCGGCGCCCTGCACCGGCCCGAAGATCGCGCCCGCGGCCAGCGTGACGAACGTGCGGGGCACCAGCGCCACCAGCAGCAGCGCGCCGCCGACCACAGCCGCGGGCGGCCCGTAGCCACCCAGCGAGTCGGCGAGCCGGGGCAGGTCGGCCGGGTCCGGCCGGGGCACCAGCAGCAGCGTCACGCCGAACCCGGCGAGCAGCAGCAGGAGCAGCCCGAACCGGCGCGCCGAGGGCTGCCGCAGCAACCCGGCGAGCCGGCGGGCCACCGGTCGCCGCCCCGGCCGGGCGGCGTCGGTCACGGCCTCGGTGCGGCGGCCACCGCGGTGCGGCGCTCGGAGCGGAGGCGGTCGGCCCAGGTGTCGTCGAGCGGGGGGAGCTGGTGGATGCCGGTCGCCCAGCGCAGCAGCAGGTCGGCCAGGTCGGGGTTGCGCGCCAGCGCCGGGCCGTGCGAGTAGGTGCCGAGCAGCTTGCCCCGCCACGCGCCCTCGGTGGCCCCGTCGTTGCCGACCCCGGTGGTGACCCGGGCCAGCGGGGACACGCCCGGACCGAGGTGGGTGCGGCCGCCGTGGTTCTCGAACCCGGACAGGTGCGGGATGCCCAGCCGCGGGTCGACCTCGCCGGCCAGCTCGCCCACCGCCCGGGTGGGACCGCGGTCGGAGGAGAGGTCGAGCAGCTCCAGCCCGGCGCACCGGGTGCCCTTGGCGAAGAACGAGGTGCCGAGAAGCTGGTAGCCGGCGCAGACGCCGAACACCACCGAACCCTGGGCCACCGCCCGGTGCAGGCCGCCGTCGGCGATCAGACGCTGGGCGCCGAGCGCCTGCGGGCCGTCCTCGCCGCCGCCGAGCAGGTAGATGTCGGCGGTGGCGGGCAGCCGCTGGTCGGAGCGGACCTCGAGCACCTCGACCGGCATGCCGCGCAGCTGGGCCCGGCGGGCCAGGATCAGCGCGTTGCCCCGGTCGCCGTATGTGGACAGCAGGTCGGGATAGATCCAGACGATGCGCAGGCTCTCAGTTGACACGGTCCAGCTCCGCTCGGATGTCCTGGAAGGCGGTGTAGTTGGCGATGACCTCCAGCCGGCCCGGCGGCACGGCGCGGACGGCCTCGTCGAAGCTGCGGACGTGCTGGAACGGCACGCCGTTGACCTCCAGTCGCACCGCCAGGTCGTACGCCCGGTCGCCGGTGATCAGCACCTGCCGGCCGGTCAGCGGGGAGAAGTCCACGTCGAACAGCCACGAGGTGTCCAGCCCGTCGGGGTCACGGGCGTTGATGGACAGCAGTGTCGGCGCGACGTCGGCCATGTCGAACGCCTCCAGCCAGCTCGCCGGGTTCTTCGCCAGCAGCAGCCGGATGTTGCGCCCGTCGCGGTCCACCTGGGCGTAGCGGCCGGCCACCGAGGTGACGGTGCCGAGCCGGGACACCGCGTCCACCGGGCGTACGCCGAACTCGGCGGCGACGGCCAGCGCGGTGGCCGCGTTGCCGAGGTTGACCTTGCCGGGGAGCTGGAGCTGGATCTTGTGCCAGGCGCCGGTGGGGTCGAGCACGCCGTCGTCCTCGACCGTCCAGTGCGGCTCGGGGCGACGCAGCGGGCAGCCGGTGCACCACCACTGCTCGCCGGAGCGCTGGATGGTGGAGCCGCACTCGGGGCAGACCCAGGAGTCGTCGTGCCAGCGCTGCCCGGCGCTGAACCAGGTGACGTGCGGCGGCACGTGGCCCTGGGCCGGGTCGGCCGGCGGGCAGGCGGCCCACACCACCATCGGGTCGTCGGCGTTGGCGACCACCCGTACCCGCGGGTGCCGGACCAGGGCGGCGCGCCAGAGCTGCGCCATCATGGCGACCTCCTTGGCGCGGTCGAGCTGGTCGCGGGAGAGGTTGAGCAGCGCCACCACGTGCGGCTCGGTCGCCTCCAGCACCTGGGCGAGGTAGTGCTCGTCCACCTCCAGCACCGCGTACGGCGTGCTGCCGGCCTTTGCGAGCGCCGAGGTGTGGCCGGTGGGCATGTTCGCGCCGAAGGAGTTGGTGGCGACCCGGCCCAGCACGCCGACCGCGGCGGTGGTGAGCCGGGTGGTGGTGGTCTTGCCGTTGGTGCCGGACACCAGGGCGATGGCGCGCCCGGCCGAGAGATGGGCGAGCAGGTCCGGGTCGATCTTGAGGCCGATCCAGCCGCCGATCACCGAGCCGTCGCCACGGCCCGCGGCCCGCGACAGCGCCGCGGCGGTGCGCGACACGGAGCTGGCCACCTTTGCCCGCAAGGGCATCTTCGCGTCCGTCACCCGAGCGAGGTTACCGGACCGCCACCTCCACCAGATCGCCGCCGACGGCGAACCGTTCGGCCGGGGACGGCCCGGCGGACGGGCGGAGCGCGCGGGGCCGGACGGCGGCGGTCGATGTCGGGTAGCGGACGGTGTGGGGCGCGCCCCACCCCCTCCACTCCGCCCCACCCGCGTTGACGTGCGGTTTTGCGCGCGGAAACGCCACGCCGCGCGGGCGATTCTGGTTGCAGGTGGAGGGAAGTGGAGTAGAGTGGGGCGCGATGGTGAGGCCGGGAGGGCCACACCGGCCCGGGGGGTCAGCGGCGCCGCGAACGCCGCTCAGGGCGAGGGGGTTGGGCCGATGTTCCTCGGCACCCACACTCCGCGCCTGGACGACAAAGGCCGGTTGATCCTGCCGGCGAAGTTCCGGGACGAACTGGCGGGGGGTGTCGTGATCACCAAAGGGCAGGAGCGCTGCCTCTACGTCTTCCCGATGCCCGAGTTCCAGCGGATCGCCGACCAGTTGCGCGCGCAGCCGATGACGAGCAAGGCGGCCCGGGCCTACAGCCGGGTCTTCTTCGCCAGCGCGCACGACGAGGTGCCGGACAAGCAGGGGCGGGTCACCATACCCGGCCACCTGCGGTCGTACGCGGCACTGGACCGGGATCTGGTCGTGATCGGAGCGAGCACCCGGGTGGAGATCTGGGACAAGGCGGCCTGGGAGGCCTACCTCGCGGAGAGCGAAGACGACTTCGCCGACATCGAGGAGGGGGTGCTGCCCGGCGGTCTGTAGGGCGTGACGGCGCCCGACGTACTGCGAGATCTCCAGCCGCTTTCGAGTTCCTGGCACCCCTTCCCCGGTGCCAGGCGCACGATCCGACACGGAGGGCCGCGGCCTCCGGCGGGCGGGAGCGGATGGGGATCTGGCGGTATGGCGAGGCGTCGTGGCGACGACGGACACGTGACGGAACGGTTGGCGAACGGGGTGGGGGTCGAGATGGGGGAGCTACGCGGCACGCACGTGCCGGTGCTGCTCGAGCGGTGTCTCGAGCTGCTGGCCCCCGCACTGGGCCGGCCCGGTCGCACCGTCCACGTCGACGCCACCCTGGGCCTGGCCGGGCACGCCGAGGCGGTGCTCACGGCGCACCCGGACACGGTGCTGATCGGCCTGGACCGGGACACCGAGGCGCTCGCCCACGCGCGGGTCCGCCTGGCCCGGTTCGCCGACCGGATCCACCTGGAGCACGCCGTCTACGACGAGCTGCCCGAGGTGCTCGACCGGCTCGGCTACCCGGCGATCGACGGGGTGCTGTTCGACCTCGGCGTGTCGTCCCTGCAACTGGACGCGCCCGACCGCGGGTTCGCGTACGCGCAGGACGCGCCGCTGGACATGCGGATGGACCAGACCCGGGGGGTGACCGCCGAGGAGGTGGTCAACACGTACTCCCACCCGGACCTGGCCCGCCTGCTGCGGGTGTACGGCGAGGAGAAGTTCGCCGGGAAGATCGCCTCGGCGATCATCCGGGAACGGGAGCGCAACCGGATCACGTCCTCGGCCCGGCTGGCCGAGCTGGTCCGGGACGCCATTCCGGCACCGGCCCGACGAACCGGTGGACACCCGGCAAAGAGAACGTTTCAGGCTTTGCGGATCGAGGTAAACAGAGAACTGGCAGCGCTGGAGACGGCGCTGCCGGCTGCTCTGGACAAGCTCACAGTGGGCGGCCGCATGGTGGTCCTGTCCTACCACTCGCTGGAGGACCGGCTCACCAAGCAGGCGCTCGCCGACCGGGTCCGAAGTAAGGGCCCGGTCGACCTCCCGGTCGAACTGCCCGGGTCGGGCCCGACGTTCCGGCTGTTGAGCCGGGGCGCCGAGCTGCCCGGGGAGGCGGAGGTGGCCGCGAACCCGCGTGCCGCCTCGGTGCGGCTGCGGGCCGCGGAACGGCTCGACCCGGAGGCGGCCCGGCAGGGGCGTACCGACCGCGAACGGTACCGCCGCCGGGTGAAGGCGATGCACCAACCGGGGACGGGGTCACCGGGGTCCGGCAAGGACCCGCGGTCGGCCCCGGGGGACGCGAACGGGACGGACGAGGAGGGGGAGGGGACATGAACGTCGAGAAGCGCGACGGCCGGGGAGCCGTCGGGCAGCGCGCACCGCGGTCGGGGGGCCGGACCGCGGCGCAGCGCACCACGCGGGACACGACGGCGACCGACCGCCGGGAGGCAACTCGCGCCCGGGGGGCGCGCGAGTTCCCGACGCAGGGCAGTGCCGCCCTGCGGCCGGCCGAGCGTACCCGGGTCACCGGTGCGCCCGCGCCGCGCCTGCGGGTCGCCCCGCCGGCGCCGATCCGGGTGCCCCGGGCACCGTTCGTCGCGCTGATCCTGGTGCTGGTGGTCGGCGGGGTGCTGGGCATCCTGGCGGTCAACACCAAGATCAACGAGAACGCGTTCAAGCTGGAGAAGCTCCAGCAGCAGCAGGCCAAGCTGGACGTGGACGAGCAGGAGCTGAAGAAGGAGATCGCCAAGCAGGAGGCGCCCGGCAACCTGACCGCCAACGCCCGGCGGCTCGGCCTCGTCGAGTCCGAGGACCCGGCCTACATCCGGCTGCCGGACGGGCAGACCATCGGGGTGCCGCACCCCGCGCAGGGTGCCCCGTCGGTCACCAGCCAGCAGGGCAACGGAGGCTGAGCGATGCCGCCGAGATCGGATGATCCGCGCCGGGACGCCACGGGCTCCCGGCGCGGATCGTCGCGGGGGTCGGAGCCGCGCGAGCCGGGCCTCGGCGGGATCTCCGACGCCCGGGCGTACACCCCGCGCGGCCGGACCGTGCGCGAGGGCGGCGGCGCCGAGCAACGGCGTACCCCCCGCAGCAACCGGTCCGGCGACCCGTTCCGGCCCGCGTTGCAGGTGCTCGACGGCGGCCGGGCGGGGCGTGCCGGCACGCGCGAGCCCGCGACCGACGGCGCCCGGTCCGGCCGCCGGTCCACCGCCGCGGGCGGCCGGGCCGGCGTGGTGCGGACCGTCTCGTCCCGGCCGGTGCGGGAACCGTTCGACGACGACGACGAGGACGCGCCGCCGCGCCGCCGGTCCCAGCCGCGCCGCCCCGCCGCGCAGCCCCGCCGGCCGGTACGCAAGCCGCGCCGGCCGCCGCGACTCGGCGACCCGCGCCGGCGGCTGCGGCTCGGCACGGTGCTGGCGCTGGCGTTGTTCGCCAGCATCGGCGTGCGGCTGGTCTACCTCCAGACCGTGGACACCCCGGCGTACGCCGACGGCGGCCTGCCCGACCGGCTCGCCGTGGTCGAGCTGCCCGCCCCGCGCGGGGCGATCCTCGACCGCGACGGCGAGCCGCTGGCGCACAGCGTCGAGGCCCGGTACGTGTTCGCCGACCCGACCCGGGTCAAGGACCGGTTCGCCACCGCCCGCCTGCTCTCCCCGCTGCTCGGCCTGCCCGTGTCCGACCTGGCCGAGAAGATGCGCAAGCGCACCCTGCCCGGCACCGACACCCCGTTGCAGTTCGTCTACCTGGCCCGGGGCGTGGAGATCAGCACCGCGAAGAAGATCATGGCGCTCGACCTGGCCGGCATCAACGTGCACCGGGACGAGCGGCGCGAGGTGCCTGGCGGCGACCTGGCCGCCAACCTGATCGGCTTCGTCAGCCAGGACATGAACGGCCTGGAAGGGCTGGAGGCCAAGTACGACGACGTGCTGCGCGGGCAGGCCGGCAAGCGGACCTACGAGGTGGGCCTGGGTGACCTGGCCGCACCCATCCCGGGCGGCTACAGCCGCACCACCCAGCCGCAGCCGGGCAGCTCGCTGAAGCTCACCGTCGACCGGGACCTCCAGTTCATGACGCAGCGGATCCTGGCGAAGCAGACGGCCAAGGTGAAGGGCAGCGTCGGCGCGGCCGTGATCATCGAGGTGCCGAGCGGCGAGGTGCTGGCGCAGGCCAGCCAGCCGACGTACGACGCGGCCAACCCCACCAAGGTCGGCTCCCCGGCAGACCGGGACGACGCGGCCACCACGTTCGTCGTCGACCCCGGCTCGATCCACAAGGCGATCACGTACGGCGCGGCGCTCCAGGAGGGCGTGATCACGCCGGACACCAAGTTCCCGGTCGCCGACACGATCGTCCGGGGCGGCGTCACCTTCCGCGACACGCACCCGGCCGGCGGCCGCACCATGAGCATCCCCGGCATGCTCGCCTTCTCGTCGAACGTCGGCACCATCGAGATCGCCGAGAAGCTGGGCAAGGACCGGCTGTTCGACTACCAGAAGCGGTTCGGGCTGGGCGCGGCCACCGGCGAGGGCATGCCCGGCGAGGCCTCCGGCCGGCTGCTCCCGCCGGACCAGTGGAGCGGCTCGGCGTACGGGTCGGTGCCGATCGGGCACAGTGTGGACGCCACGCCGCTGCAGATGGCCGCCGCGTACGCCACCATCGCCAACAACGGCACGTACGTGCAGCCGCACCTGGTCAAGGAGACCATCGGCGCGGACGGCGAACGCAACCCCGCCGCCGCGCCCACCACCCGCTCGGTGCTCAGCCCGGCCAACGCGGCGGCGCTGCGAAAGATGATGGAGGCGGTCACCACCGTCGACGGCCCGGACGGCCGGGCGACCGGCCTGGCCGCCGCCGTGCCCGGCTACCGGGTGGCCGGCAAGACCGGCACCGGCCTGCGCTACGACGGCGGCAAGCAGCAGCCCGGCGAGGTCGGCTCGTTCATCGGCATGGCCCCGGCGGAGAACCCCCGGTACGTGGTGGCGGTCTTCGTGTGGAGCCCGAGCGGCGGAGGCGGCGCGGTCGCCGCGCCCGCGTTCCGGGAGATGATGGGTTTCACTCTCCGTCATTACCGGGTGCCGCCGTCGCTGACCAACAAGTCCCCGAAGTTCGAGGTCTTTCCGCGCTGAGCGGGGGCGGCGGGACATCATCGGTGAGTGGCGACGAACCACCGGGGCGGCTGTGCGGTCGGAACCGGACGACCGGGTAGGGTCTGACGCCGTGCCCGGCAATCCACGTCCCACAACCGTGCGTCCCGTACGGCTCGGCGACCTCGCCGCCCGCGTCGCGGCGACCCCGCCGGAGGAGGCCGCCGAACTGGCCGTCACCGGCGTGACCCACGCCAGCCAGGAGGTACGCCCCGGCGACCTGTACGCCGCCCTGCCCGGTGCCCGGCGTCACGGCGCGGAGTTCGCCGCCGCCGCCGCGGAGGCCGGCGCGGTGGCCCTGCTGACCGACCCGGCCGGCGTGGCGCTGGCCGCCGGGACCGGCCTCCCCGTGCTCGTCGTCGACGACCCGCGCGACGCGCTCGGCGAGGTGGCCGCGACCGTCTACGGCGACCCGACCGCCGGACTGACGGTGATCGGGGTGACCGGCACCGCCGGCAAGACCTCCACCAGCTACCTGGTCGAGTCGGGGCTGCGCGCCGCCGGGCACGTCACCGGGCTGATCGGCACCGTGGAGACCCGCCTCGGCGACCTGGTGATCGACAGCGTCCGGACCACCCCGGAGGCGACCGACCTGCACGCCATGCTCGCGGTGGCCCGCGAGCACGGGGTGGACACCGTGGTGATGGAGGTGTCCAGCCACGCCCTGGCGATGGGCCGGGTCGGCGGCGTCCGGTTCGACGTCGGCGGCTACACCAACTTCGGTTCCGACCACCTGGACTTCCACGCCGACGAGGCGGACTACTTCGCGGCCAAGGCCAAGCTGTTCGACGGCCGCTGCCGGGTCGAGGTGCTCAACCACGACGACCCCGAGCTGCGCCCGCTGTACAAGCCGGGCACGGTCACCTACTCGGCGGCCGGCGACCCGGAGGCCACCTGGTGGGCCGAGGGCATCGACGGCGAGGGCTACGCGCAGCGGTTCACGCTGCACGGGCCGGACGGGCTCGCGCTGCCCACCGGCGTGGCGCTGCCCGGCCGGCACAACGTCGCGAACGCGCTGCTGGCGGTGGCCCTGCTGGTCGCCGCCGGAGTGGACCCGGAGACCGCGGCGCGCGGCGTGGCCGCCTGCGGCGGTGTGCCCGGCCGGCTGGAACTGGTCAGCGGCGACGCCCCGGTACGCGGGGTGGTCGACTACGCGCACAAGGCCAACGCGATCGAGGCGGTCCTGACCGCGCTGCGCGGCCTGACCGAGGGCCGGCTGATCTGCGTGCTGGGCGCCGGTGGCGACCGGGACCGGGGCAAGCGGCCGGTGATGGGCGGCGTGGCCGCGCGCGGCGCCGACGTGGTGCTGGTGACCGACGACAATCCGCGGACCGAGGACCCGGCCGTGATCCGGGCCGAGGTGCTGGCCGGCGCGTACGCCGCCGCGACCCCGGCCCGCGTCATCGAGGTGCCCGGGCGGCGGGCGGCGATCGAGGAGGCGGTCCGGGTGGCCGAACCGGGTGACGTGGTGGCGGTGCTGGGTAAGGGCCAGGAACGCGGCCAGGAGATCGGCGGCGAGGTGCTGCCGTTCGACGACCGGGTGGAGCTGGCGGCGGCGCTGCGCGCCCGCTTCGGCGACGTGGTGGGTCAGCGGTGATCCCGCTGACGCTGGCCGAGGTGGCCACCGCCGTCGACGGCCGGCTGGCCGGCGCCGACCCGGACGCCCGGGTCACCGGCACCGTCGAGTTCGACTCCCGCAAGGTCAACCAGGGCGGGCTGTTCGTGGCCTTCCCCGGCGAGCACGTCGACGGCCACGACTACGCGGCCGGCGCGATCTCCTCGGGCGCTGTGGCGGTGCTCGGCACCCGGGAGGTGCCGGGCGTGCCGATGGTGCTCGTCGGCGACGCGCTCGACGCGATGGGCCGGCTGGCCCGCGCGGTGGTGGACCGGCTGCCCGGGCTGACGGTGATCGGGCTGACCGGCTCGTCCGGCAAGACCACCACCAAGGACCTGATCGCCCAGCTCGCGGTCCGGCTCGGCCCGACGGTGGCGCCGCCCGGCTCGTTCAACAACGAGCTGGGGCACCCGTACACGGCGTTGCAGGCCACCCCGGAGACCCGCTACCTGGTGATGGAGAAGGGTGCCCGCGGGGTCGGGCACGTCCGCTACCTGTGCGACGTGGTGCCGCCGCGGATCTCCGTGGTGCTCAACGTCGGCGTGGCGCACCTGGGCGAGTTCGGCTCGGTGGAGACCATCGCGCTCGCCAAGGGCGAGCTGGTCGAGGCGCTGCCCGAAGACGGGCTGGCGGTGCTCAACGCCGACGACCCGCGGGTCGACGCGATGGCGTCGCGTACCCGGGCCCGGGTGGTGCGCTACGGCGAGTCGGAGCGGGCCGACGTGCGCGCCGTGGACGTGACGCTCGACGGCCGGGGACGGCCCTCGTACACCCTCATCACCCCGGAGGGCAGCGCGCCGGTGCGGCTCGGGCTGACCGGCCGGCACCAGGTCTCCAACTCGCTCGCCGCCGCGGCGGTCGGCCGGGAGCTGGGCCTGCCGCTGCCCGAGCTGGCGGCGGCGCTGAACGAGCTGGGCCTGGTCTCGACCCGCCGGATGGACGTCTTCGAACGCCCCGACGGGGTGACCGTGATCGACGACTCGTACAACGCCAACCCGGCCTCCACCGGCGTGGCGCTGCGGGCGTTGGCCAGCATGCGCGGAGACGGGCGTACCGTCGCGGTGCTCGGCTACATGGCCGAGCTGGGTGACTTTGAACGGGAGGGGCATCAGCAGGTCGGCCGGCTCGCGGCCGAACTGGGAGTGGACCGGCTGCTCGTGGTGGGCGAGCCGGCGGCGCCGATCCACGAGGGCGCGACAGCGGTAGGTAATTGGGGAGGAGAGTCGGTGCTGCTCACCGATCAGGCGGCGGCCGTCGAGGTGCTGCGGAGCGAGCTGCGTCCGGGAGACGTGGTGCTGGTGAAGGGCTCCCGGTACCGGACCTGGGAGGTGGCCGACGCGCTGCGCGCGGACGCCCGGGAGGGTGCGACGGAGGGCGGCGCCGCATGAGGGCGGTCATCGTCGCCATCGGGGTCGCGTTCCTGATCTCGCTGTTCTGCACGCCGATCGCGATCAAGGTGTTCGCCCGGCTGAAGGCCGGCCAGCCGATCCGATCGAACCTCGGGCTCGCCAGCAACGAGGGCAAGAAGGGCACGCCGACGATGGGCGGCGTGGTCTTCATCCTGGCCACGGTCATCGCGTACGTCGCCGGGCACCTGGCCCTGACCACGCTGCCGGACGCGCAGATCGCCCAGGTCGAGCCGACCATCACGGCGCTGGTGCTGCTGGGGCTGATGGTGTTCTCCGGCGCGGTCGGCTTCATCGACGACTTCCTGAAGGTGCGCAAGCGGCACAGCGGCGGCCTCAACAAGCGGGGCAAGCTGGCCGGGCAGATCCTGGTCGGTGCCGTGTTCGGCGCGGTGGCCGTCTACTTCCCGTCGAGCATGACCGACGCCGGCGGCAACGCGACGAACACCGAGACGGTGGGCAGCACCACGCTGAGCTTCATCCGGGACATCCCGGCGCTGGAGATCGGCAAGGTCGGCGCGGTGATCGTCATCATCATGGTGGTCATGGCGGCCACGAACGGCGTCAACCTCACCGACGGTCTCGACGGCCTGGCCACCGGCGCCTCGGTGATGGTGCTGGCGGCGTACGCGCTGATCGCGTTCTGGCAGTACCGGCACTGGTGCGCCGACCCGAACTACACCGAGTCGTACTGCTACACCGTGCGCGACCCGCTGGAGATCGCGCTGATCGCCGGCGCGGCGGCCGGTGCCTGCGTGGGCTTCCTGTGGTGGAACACGTCACCGGCGCGGATCTTCATGGGCGACACCGGCGCGCTCGGGCTGGGCGGCCTGATCGCCGGCATGGCGATGTCCACCCGCACCATCCTGCTGCTGCCGATCCTGGGCGGCCTCTTCGTGATCATCACGATGTCCGTGGTCATCCAGATCATCTCCTTCCGTACCACCGGCAAGCGCGTGTTCCGGATGTCGCCGTTGCAGCACCACTTCGAGCTGGCGGGCTGGAGCGAGGTCAACATCGTGGTCCGGTTCTGGATCATCGCCGGTATCGGCGTGGCCATCGCGCTGGGCCTGTTCTACAGCGAGTTCCTCGCCGCGGTCAGCTGACGCCTCGGGTGTAAGGAAGGGCCCCTTATTAACAGACGTCTGTTAATAAGGGGCCCTTCCTTCAGATCCGACACGCCGACCGGGCGGTTGCGCCACGGGCTGGCGGGGCGAGCGGCCATGATGGGCCTGTGGGGGAGGGACGAGACATCCAGGTGACCAGTGACCCGCCGGCCCGTCGTGCGCCGGCGGCCACGCCACCGGCCGAGCCGCCCGTGGCGCGCTGGGACCCGGCGGGTGGCCTGGCCGCGCTGCGCGGCCTGCTGGCCCGGCCGCTGGCCTCGTACTACCTGCTGCTGTCCAGCGCCGGCCTGCTGCTGCTGATCGGCCTGACGATGGTCTTCTCCGCGACGAGCGTGCGGGACTACGTCATGGACGGCGACGCGTCGGCGTCGCTGACCAAGCAGGCCGTCTTCGCGGTGATCGGCATCGGCGCGTTCTGGGCCTGCCAGCGGCTGCCCGCGCGCACGTTCCGGGCGGTGAGCCGCCCCGCGCTGGGCGTGGCGGTGGCGCTGCTGCTCACGCTCAACCTGTTCGTCGCGCTGAACTCGCTGTTCGGGGTGACGTCGATCGGGCCGCTGCGTGCCGAACTCCTCTCGCTGTCCCTCGGCCCGATCTCGCTGCAACCGGTCGAGGTGGCGAAGTTCGCGCTGGTGCTGTGGGCGGCGCACGTGCTGGCCCGCAAGGGCGCCGCGCTGGGCTGGTGGAAGGAACTGGCCACGCCGCTGTTCCCGGTGGTGGGCCTGCTGTTCGTGCTGGTCGGCTTCAACGACCTGGGCAGCATGCTCTGCCTGCTGGCGCTCGTGGTCGGGCTGCTCTGGGCGGCCGGCGTGCGGGGCCGGGTCTTCGCCGCGCTGACCGCGATCGGCCTGGCCGGCATCGGCCTGCTGGTGGCCGCGGCCTCGCTCGGTGCCGGCTCCGGCTCCCGGGGCGCCGACAACTACCGGCTCGGCCGCCTCACCATGTGGCTCGACCCGCCCTCCCCGCGGACCTGCTTCGAGCAGGAGCTGGACTACTGCTACCAGCTCGTGCAGGCCCGCTACGCGATCGGCAACGGCGGCTGGTTCGGTGTCGGCCTGGGCCAGAGCAGCTTCAAGTACGGCTGGCTGCCCGAGGCCCACAACGACTTCATCTTCGCCATCATCGCGGAGGAGTTGGGCGTGGTCGGCTGCACGGTGATCCTGGTGCTGTTCGCCGTGCTCGCGTACACCGGGATGCGCATCGCCCGCCGGGTCGAGGACCCGTTCCGCCGCCTCGCCGCCGCCGGCGTGACCGCCTGGCTGGTCGGCCAGGCCGTCATCAACATCGGTGGCGTGACCGGGCTGCTGCCGCTGACCGGCGTGCCGCTGCCGTTCATCTCCGACGGCGGCAGCGCCCTGGTGGTGACGCTCGCCGCGATCGGCATGCTCGCCTCCTTCGCCCGCGCCGAGCCGGACGCGGCGCGAGCGCTGCATGCCCGTCCGTCCGCCCGATGGGTCCGACTAGTGTGGGCCCCGTTGCCGCCGCTTCCCGGCCGGCGCCGCAAGCCGGCGCCGCCCCCGGCCGACCGAGGGTCCGTGCCCCGGTCCCGGCAGCGGCGGCAGGACGACCAGGCCGTGCCCCGCGGCGCCCGGTCCGACCGGGCGCGCTCCGGCGCGGCGAGCGAGAGGAGACGCTGATGGGTCCGCTGCGTTCGGTGGTGCTCTGCGGAGGGGGTACGGGCGGGCACATCTACCCGCTGCTCGCCTTCGCCGACTGCCTGCGCCGACACGACCCGAGCGTCCGGATCACCTGTCTGGGCACACCGAAGGGGCTGGAGAACGAGCTGATCCCGCCGGCCGGCTACGACCTGCGGCAGATCCCGGCGTACCAGCTTCCCCGGTCGGTGAACATGAGCCTGGTGCGCACTCCGGACCGGATGTGGAAGGCGGCCCGCGCCGCGGGCAAGGTGATCGACGAGGTCCAGGCCGACGCCGTGGTCGGCTTCGGGGGGTACGTCTCGGTGCCCGGTTACCTGGCCGCGTGGCGGCGGGAGCTGCCCATCGTCATCCACGAGGTGAACGTGCCGCCGGGCGTGGCGAACCGGCTCGGGATGAAGTTCACCAAGAACGTCGCGGTGGGTTTCCCGCACCAGCCGGCCCAGGCCGAGGCGCTGCGCGACGCCCGGGTGGTCGGCGTGCCGCTGCGCCGGGGCATCGCCGGGCTGGACCGGGCCGCGCTGCGGGACGCCGCGCGCGCCCACTTCGGGCTCCGCCCCGACCTGCCGGTGCTGTTCGTCGCCGGCGGCTCGCAGGGCGCCCGCTCGATCAACCTGGCCGTCTCCGGCGCCGCCAAGGAACTGGCCCGCAACGGCGTGCAGGTGCTGCACGTCATCGGCGCCCGCAACGAGCCGGTGTCCGTGCCCACCGACCTGCCGGTGCCGTACGTCACGCTGCCGTACCTGTCCGAGATGGAGCTGGGTTACGCCGCCGCCGATCTGATGCTGGCCCGGGGCGGCGCGATGACCTGCGCCGAGGTGGCCGCGATCGGCCTGCCCACCATCTACGTGCCCTACCCGCACAGCAACCAGGAGCAGAAGCGCAACGCGCTGCCGGTGGTGGAGGCGGGCGGCGGTCTGCTGGTCGACGACGCCGAGATGACCCCGGCGTGGCTGGAGCGGACGGTGATCCCGCTGATCCGCGACCCGCAGCGGCTGTACGCGATGGGCGCCGCCGCAGCAGGGTACGGCCGCCGCGACGGCGACGTGGCGTTGCTGAACTTCGTCTACGAGGCGGTGGCCCGCTGATGTGCGGAACCGCGACGGGAAGGTACGTCTGATGAACACCGCGCAGTTCACGCCCGCCGGCACCATGACGGCGGAGGACCTGGGCCGGATCCACCTGATCGGGGTGGGCGGGGTCGGGATGGCCGGGCTGGCCCGGCTCTTCCTCACCCGGGGTCTGCCGGTCTCCGGCAGCGAGCTGCGGGAGTGGCCGTCGCTGGCCGGCCTGCGGGCGCTCGGCGGCACCATCCACTCCAGCCACGAGGCGTCGAACCTCGACGGGGTGGACACGGTGGTCTACTCCTCCGCCATCCCGCAGGACCACCTGGAGATGGTCGAGGCGCGTCGCCGGGGCCTGCGGGTGCTGCACCGCTCCGAGGCGCTCGCCGCCGCGATGACCGGGCGCCGCACGGTGGCGGTGGCCGGCACCCACGGCAAGACGTCCACCACGTCGATGGTCACCATGGTGCTCCAGCAGGCCGGCACCGACCCGTCGTTCGTGATCGGCGGCGAGATCTCCGAGGTGGGTTCCGGCGCGCACCACGGCACCGGCGAGCACTTCGTGGTCGAGGCGGACGAGAGCGACCGCTCCTTCCTCATCTACCGCCCGTTCGTGTCGATCATCACGAACATCGAGGCGGACCACCTCAACACCTACGGCGACCTGGCCACGCTGGAGGCGGCGTTCGCCGAGTTCGCCCGGCTCACCGACCCGGCCGGCTTCGTGATCACCTGCGCCGACGACGCGGGCGGGCGCCGGCTGGCCGAGACGCTGCGCGCCGAGGGCCGCCGGGTCTGGACGTACGGCGAGTCCGCCGACGCGGACCTGCGGATGAGCGAGGTCGTCTCGTCCGCGCACGGGGTGCGCTACCAGGCCGAGGTCGAGGGCCGGCCGCTGGGTGAGATCCGGCTGCCCGTACCGGGCCGGCACATGGCGCTCAACAGCGCCGCCGCGGTGCTCGCCGCGTACCTGCTGGACCTGCCGGTGGCCGCGGCGGAGGCCGCGCTCGGCGCGTTCCCCGGCGTGCGGCGCCGCTTCGAGCGCAAGGGCGCGGCGGACGGTGTGCTGGTCTACGACGAGTACGCCTACCACCCGACCTCGATGACGCTGGCGTTGCAGACGCTGCGCGAGGTGGCCGGCGACGGCCGGCTGATCGTGGTGTTCCAGCCGTACCGGCTCTACCGCACCCGCGACAACCAGGCGGAGATCGCCGCCGCGCTCGGCATCGCCGACGAGGTGGTGCTGCTGGAGGTCTTCGGCCCCGGCGAGACGCGCCGTCCCGGCGAGGGTTCGGCCGCGCTGATCCAGGAGGTGCCGCTGCCGGCCGAGCGCAAGGTGTTCGTCGAGGCGTGGGACGACGTGCCGGGCGAGGTGGCCCGGCGGGCGCGGACCGGCGACGTGGTGGTGACGATGGGCGCGCCGCCGATCTCGCTGATGGGTGACCAGTTGCTCGACGCCCTGCTCGCCCGCTCCGCAGGGGGCACGGGGCTCGGCGCCGGCGTCGACCCGGACGGCGCGGCGACCCCCGCCGGATGAGTCCCGGTCCGGCCCGCGGCCGTACCCCCGGACCGGACGGCGGGGCGGGGCGGCGCAGCCCGGCCCGGCGCTGGCNGACCCGCCGGTTCATGGCCCGGGCCCGGCAACGGCGGATGCGGGCCGCGCTGCCCTGGGCGGTCGCCGCGGCGGTGCTCGCCGTCGCGGGCCTGGTCGCGTGGACGGTGCTGGGCACCGGCCTGTTCGGCGTACGCGAGGTGCGGGTGGTCGGCGCGCAACTGGTCACCCCGGTGCAGATCCGCGACGCCGCGGCGGTGCCGGACAACGAGCCGCTGGCCCGGGTGGACCTGGACGCGACCGCGCGCAAGGTCGGCACGCTGCCGCCGGTGGCCCGCGCCACTGTGGAGCGCCAGTGGCCGGACACGCTGGTGATCCGGGTGCAGGAGCGCACCGCGGTGGCGGCTGTGCCGCAGGGCGACGGCTTCGTGGTCGTCGACGGCTCGGGTGTGGTCTTCCAGCGACTGGACCGGGCGCCGGACGGGTTGCCGCAGGTCCGGGTCGCCCGGCCCGGCCCCGACGACCCGGGTACGCGGGCCGGGCTGGCGGTGCTCGCCGCGCTGGGGGAGAAGCTGCGCGCGGAGCTGGTCGCGGTGGATGTGGCCGGCCTGGCCCGGATCACGCTGCTGCTGCGCGGCGAGCGTCAGGTCTTCTGGGGCGACGCCTCCCGCGGCACCGACAAGTCGACAGTGGCCACCTCGTTGCTGAGCCGCAAGGCGGACCGGATCGACGTCAGCGCGCCGGACGTGGTCACGTTCGAGTGACCCGTGGCTCAGCGAGCCCGCGCTGTGTCCCCTGTCGCTCGGTCGGCGACACGCCGGAACAGGTCCTTGGCTCCTGGCGCGGCGGCGCATACGTTGCCCCGAAGAGATCAGTGGTTGACATAACTCTAAGCCTCTAGTAGAGGGTGAGAGTTCAGCCGTCGCAGGCCACGGGGGCGTGCTCGACCGCTGATCCGGCCAAGCCGTGTGGGGTCGGCCCATGCCAATCTCGAAGGGAAAGGACCGGAGATGACACCTCCGCACAACTACCTGGCGGTCATCAAGGTCGTCGGCATCGGGGGCGGCGGCGTCAACGCCGTCAACCGGATGATCGAGGTTGGGCTCAAGGGCGTCGAGTTCATCGCGATCAACACCGACGCGCAGGCGTTGCTGATGAGCGACGCCGACGTCAAGCTCGACGTGGGCCGGGAGCTGACCCGGGGACTGGGCGCGGGCGCCAACCCGGACGTCGGCAAGAACGCCGCCGAGGACCACCGCGACGAGATCGAGGAGGTCCTCAAGGGCGCCGACATGGTGTTCGTGACCTGCGGCGAGGGCGGCGGCACCGGCACCGGCGGCGCGCCGGTCGTGGCGAACATCGCCCGCAAGCTCGGTGCGCTCACCATCGGTGTGGTCACCCGGCCGTTCTCGTTCGAGGGCAAGCGCCGGCAGGTCCAGGCCGAGGCGGGCATCGAGGAACTGCGCAACCAGTGCGACACGCTCATCGTGATCCCGAACGACCGGCTGCTCGCGCTCGGCGACCGCAACATCTCCATGATGGACGCGTTCCGCACCGCCGACCAGGTGCTCCTCTCCGGTGTCCAGGGCATCACCGACCTGATCACGACGCCGGGTCTGATCAACCTGGACTTCGCCGACGTGAAGAGCGTGATGAGCGGCGCCGGAAGCGCGCTCATGGGCATCGGCAGCGCGCGGGGCGAGAACCGCGCCGTCGAGGCGGCCGAGGCGGCGATCTCCAGCCCGCTGCTCGAGCAGAGCATGGACGGCGCGCGCGGCGTGCTGCTCTCCATCGCCGGCGGATCGGACCTCGGCCTGTTCGAGATCAACGATGCGGCGCAGCTGGTCACCGACGCGGCCCACCCGGACGCGAACATCATCTTCGGTGCGGTCATCGACGACGCGCTCGGCGACGAGGTGCGGGTCACCGTGATCGCGGCGGGCTTCGACGGGGGCACGCCGGCGTACAAGGCGGTGGAAGCGCCGCGCAAGAGCAACCAGAACCCGCCGGCCCAGCCGAACGCGCCGGTGAGCCCGCCGGCCACCATGCCGGCGCCGCAGCAGCCGTCGCGCCGGGTGCTCTTCGACGACGTCGACGTGCCCGACTTCCTGAAGAACGGGTCCTGAGCCGCGCCGATGACGGAGTCACAGACGGCGGTGCGGCCCGAGCGGCGTGCCGAACTCGCGGTCGGCCTGGCCCGGGTCCGGGCCCGCATCGCCGACGCCTGCGCGGCGGCCGGGCGGCAGCGCGACGAGGTCACACTGGTCGCGGTGACCAAGACGTACCCGGCGGCGGACGTGGTCGCGCTGGCCGGGCTCGGCGTGAGCGACGTCGGGGAGAACCGCGACCAGGAGGCGGCGCCGAAGGCGGAGGCGGTGGCCGCCGCCGGGGCCGCGCCGCGCTGGCACTTCATCGGCCAGTTGCAGCGCAACAAGGCCCGCTCGGTGGTCCGGTACGCCGACGTGGTCCAGTCGGTGGACAGCGTCCGGCTGGCTGCCGCGCTGGACGCCGCGGCCGGCGCGGTCCGGGACCGGCCGCTGGACGTGCTGGTGCAGGTGAGCATCGACGGCGACCCGGCCCGGGGCGGGGCGCTGCCGGGCGCGGCCGATCCGCAGCGAGGGCTCGACCCGGTGGCCGCGGCGGTGGCCGGCGCCGACGGTCTGCGGCTGGCGGGCCTGATGGCGGTGGCGCCGCTGGGCTGGGAGCCGGACCGGGCGTTCGCCCGGCTGGCCGAGGTGGCGGCGGCACTGCGGGCCGATCATCCGGACGCGACTGTGCTGTCGGCGGGCATGAGCGGAGACCTGGAGAGCGCGATCGGGCACGGCGCGACACATGTCCGTGTCGGCAGCGCGTTGCTCGGAATGCGCCCTGCGCTGCGGTAGCCTCACCACGACGGAAGCAAATTACATCAGTGTTGTTCAGGACGGCGTTCCCGTAGCCGGGGGCCGTGACGGGCGGACCGCGAACCGCGCGTCAGGGGATTGCCGATCCGGTCCGGTGGGCATGATCGTCCACTCGTGATCAAGCGACACGGCACGGGGGCGCGTGCCGCACGGCGGACGGAAGGGCGCGGGGATGGGTGCACTGCGCAAGGCGGGGGTCTGGCTCGGTCTCGTCGAGGAGGACGACGAGCGGGCGTACGAGGACGGTGGCTACGACAAGGGTGGCTACCGGGAATCGTCGCGCTACCGGTCGAGCCGGTACGCCGAGGAGTTCGCCGACGAGGACGACGACGAGGCCGAGGAGCCGCCGACGACGCGGAGCCGGCTCGGCGACCGGGGCCGGCTGTCCGAGCGCGCCTCCAGCCGCGCGGTCGACGCCGACCGGGCCGAGGCCGAGCGCCCGGAGCGGGCCGAGCGGTCCAGCGTCCGGTCGATCACCCGGTCCTCCGCCGGTGACACCTCGGGCGCGCTGACCTACCACACCCGGGACAACCTCGCGCTCGCGCCGCAGGCCCAGCCGCGGGAGCGGGAGCGCGTGGCGCCGGAGGACGAGCAGCGCTACCAGATCACCACGCTGCACCCGACCACGTACCGCGAGGCGCGGACGATCGGCGAGCACTTCCGCGACGGCGTACCGGTGATCATCAATCTCACCGAGATGGACGAGGCGGACGCCCGCCGGCTCGTCGACTTCGCCGCCGGGCTCGCGTTCGGTCTGCGCGGTACGATCGAGCGCGTGACCAACCGGGTGTTCCTGCTCTCACCGGCCAACGTCCAGGTCACCGCGGAGGACAAGGCCAAGATCGCTGAGGGCGGCTTCTTCAGCCTGAGCTGAGCCGCACGACCGAGGGACGTCGCCTGCCGTGTTGTCGATCCTGTTCCAGGTGCTCTACCTGCTGCTGTACATCTTCCTAATTGTCCTTTTGGCGCGATTTGTTCTCGGGGCGGTGCTGGCCTATGGTCGCCGCTGGCAACCGGGGCGGGGAGCGTCGGCGGGACTGGAAGTCGTGTGGAGCGTCACTGATCCGCCCCTGCGAGCGTTGAGGCGTGTGATCCCGCCACTGCGAATTGGTACCGTGAGCATCGACCTGGCCTCCCTTGTGCTCCTGGTTATCCTGTTCGTGCTGATGGAGTTCGTGTTTAGGCGCCTGATCTTCGCGTTTGCCTGACCAGAGCGCTTTCGCGGCCGCAACTGACCCGAGGAGTTTCGATGCCGCTGACCCCGGCCGACGTTCACAACGTCGCCTTCAAAAAGCCGCCGATCGGCAAGCGGGGGTATGACGAGGAGGAGGTCGACGCCTTCCTGGACGAGGTCGAGCGCGAGCTGGCCCGTCTGATCGAGGAGAACAACGAGCTGCGCGCCCAGGTGGAGCGCGGCGGTCGGGGTGGCGCTCCCGCCGGCCCCGGCGGTGACGCCCGCCTCGCGGCGGAGCTCAACGACGTCAAGGCCCAGCTCGACCGGGTGCAGCGCGACAAGGCGGCCGCCGAGCAGGCGGCCCGCGCGATGCAGGCCGAGCTGGAGCAGGTGCGCACGCAGGGCGGCCCGGCCGGCGTGACCGGTGACGGCGAGCAGCAGGCGCTGCGGGTGCTCATGATGGCCCAGCGCACCGCCGACGACCACGTCTCCGACGCCCGTCGCGAGGCCGACCAGCTGCTCTCCGAGGCCCGTTCGAAGGCCGAGGAGGTCACCCGGGAGGCGCGCGCCAAGGCCGACGCCCTGGAGCGGGACGCCCGCCAGCGGCACCAGGAGGCCATGGGCGGCCTGGACGCCAAGCGCACCGCGCTGCAGAAGCACATCGAGGAGCTCAAGCAGTTCGAGCGCGAGTACCGCACCCGCCTCAAGGCGTACCTGGAGAGCCAGCTGCGTGACCTCGACGGTCGCGGCCAGGGCCTCGAGGTGGAGATGAACCGCGCCGAGGGCACCCGTGCCGCCGGCAGCAACGGTCTCGCCGCGGCCGGTCTCGCCGGCTCCTACGGCGGTGGCCGCGCGGGCTCGCTCGAGTCCGGCCGCTGATCCCGCGTCGGTGGCCGTCCCCGTGACGGCCACCGACCGCCCAGACCGACACGACGCGGCCGGGGGTGAGCCGTGGTAGCCGCCAGCATCCTGCTCATCCTCGTCGCGGTCGTGCTGCTGATCGCCGGCCTCGCCGGCGGATCCAGCCTCCTGCTCATCGTCTCGATCGCGGCCAGCCTGCTGTCCGCCGTCGCCTTCGTCGCGTTCGCCCGCCAGGCCGCCGCGGCGCGGGCCACGGCCGGCCGGGAGACCGGGCCGCGACTGCGGACCGCGCACACCGTCCCGTCCCCGGACGAGCCGGTGATCCCGGCCCCGCACCACACGTCCACGTTCGGCGCCGGCGGATCCGGGTGGCGGCAACCGCCCGGGTCGCCGGTGACCGAGCCGGACGACGCCCCGCCGCCGGCCGCGTACTCACCGCCGGCCGAGCCGTTCGACGCCGGGCCGTACACGTCGGCGTCCGACAGCGAGCCCGCTGCCGGGCCGTACACGTCGGCGTCCGACAGCGAGCCCGCTGCCGGGCCGTACACGTCGGCGTCCGGCACCGAGCCCGCTGCCGGGCCGTACGCGGCGCCGGATCCGGTGGTCGCGGACGCGGTGCCCTACTCGCCGCCCGGCCCGCGCGTGCCGGAGACCGCACGGCCCACCTCGCCCGCACCGGGCGAGGCGTTCGACGGCGACCCGCCGGCCGAGTTCCTCTCCACCGGTGAGGTCGCCCGGCTGGTCCGGCTGCCCGACGAGGTCCTGGTGGTCGACGGCCATCCCCGCTTCCACCTGCCCGGCTGCCCGCACCTGGTGGGCCGGGAGGACGAACCGCTGCCGGTCGCCGAGGCGGTCGCGCTGGGCTTCACCCCGTGCGCGCACTGCGCCGCCGCCACCACCCTGCTCACCGAGGCCCGGCCGCGCTGACCATGACGATCGCGGACACACTCACCGTCGCGGTGCGGGTGAATCCCGGGGCGGCCCGCGCCCGGGTGGGCGGGCGGTTCGACGGGCCGTACGGTCCGGCGCTCGTCGTCGCGGTGCACGCGCCCGCGGTGGACGGCCGCGCCACCGAGGCGGCCCGGCGCGCGCTCGCCGACGCGCTCGGCATCCGGCCGGCGACCGTGTCGCTGCGGTCCGGCGCGGCCAGCCGGGACAAGCTGTTCCTGGTCGAGCGCCCGCACGACGGGCTGCCCGAGGTGCTGCGCCGGCTGCGCGACGGCAGCACGGCGTGAGGTCCGGTCCGGCCGGCCGGCGATGACCCCGGGGCTCGACGTCGCGCTGCTCGTGGGCGCTGCCGTGCTGCTGGTCGCGGTGGGCGCGGTGCGGTTCTCCACCCGGCTCGGCGTACCGAGCCTGCTGGTCTACCTGGCGCTGGGCGTGCTGCTCGGCGAGGCCGGCCTGGGCATCCGGTTCGACGACGTCGAACTGACCCGGGTGCTCGGCTTCTGCGCGCTCATCGTGATCATCGCGGAGGGCGGGCTGACCGCGCGGTGGAGCACGCTGCGGCCGGTGCTGGGCCTGGCCGCGGCGCTGTCCACGGTCGGCGTCGTGGTCAGCATCGTGGTCGTCGGCGTGGTGGTGCACCTGCTGCTCGGCCTGGACTGGCGGCTGTCGCTGCTCTACGGCGCGGTGCTCTCCTCCACCGACGCGGCGGCCGTGTTCGCCACGCTGCGCCGGATGCGCCTGCCGCCCCGGCTGGTGGCCGCGCTGGAGGCCGAGTCCGGGGTGAACGACGCCCCGGTCGTGCTGCTGGTGCTGCTGCTGTCCCGCGCCGGGGTCGAGGCCGCCCACCCCTGGTGGTACGAGGTGCTGCTGCTCGGCTACGAGCTGAGCGCCGGCGCGGCGGTCGGTGTCGGCGCGGGCCTGGCCGGCCGGTACGCGCTGCGCCGGGCCGCGCTGCCGTCGGCCGGCCTGTACCCGATCGCGGTGGTCGGCTTCACCGTGCTGGCGTACGCGGCCGGCTCGGTGCTGCACGCCTCGGGCTTCCTCGCCGTGTACGTCGCGGGCGTGCTGCTCGGCAACTCGCGGCTGCCGCACCGCCAGGCCATCCTCGGTTTCGCCGACGGGCTGGCCTGGCTGGCCCAGATCGGCCTGTTCGTGCTGCTCGGCCTGCTGGTCTCGCCGAGCCGGCTGGACGCGGCGGTGCTGCCGGCCGTGATCACCGGGCTGGCCCTGCTGCTGCTCGCCCGGCCGCTGTCGGTGGCGGTCTCCGCGCTGCCGTTCCGGGTGAACCTGCGCGAGCAGCTGTTCCTGTCCTGGGCCGGGCTGCGCGGCGCGGTGCCGGTCGTGCTGGCGACCATCCCGCTGTCGCTGCACGTGCCGGGCGCGGCCCGCCTGTTCGACGCCGTCTTCGTCCTGGTGGTGATCTTCACGTTGCTCCAGGCCGGGACGCTGGCGCCGGCGGCCCGCCGGCTGGGGGTGACCGCGCCGGCCGAGGCGAGCGAGATCCTGCTGGAGACCGCCCCGCTGGAACGGATGCGCGCCGACCTGCTCCAGATGGAGGTGCCGGCCGGGTCGCGGCTGGCCGGGGTGCACGTGGACGAGCTGCGGCTGCCGGTCGGCGCGGCGGTGACGCTCGTGCTGCGCGACGGTGCCGGTTTCGTGCCGGGCGCCGACACCCGGCTCAAGGTCGGGGACAGCCTGCTCATCGTCGCCACCGCGGGCGTACGGGACGAGACCGAGCGGCGGCTGCGGGCGGTGAGCCGCCGGGGCCGGCTGGCGAGGTGGTTCGGGGAGTACGGCGAGGAGCCGGCCCGCTGATCTGCTACCGTTCCTTTTGCCCCGATTGATGGCAGTCCGGGGCGGATACGTGGGACGACGGTGCGGCACGTTGTCGGACGCCTGTACGTTCCGTATTCTTGCCAACCTCCGGAGTGCACGGCGGGCCCGCTCGCCGTGCACCCTTCCGTACGCGGACGACGCCGACGATGGCGTCCCGCCCACGCACCGCTGACCGCCGCGCCACGCGGCTGAGGGAGCTGACGATGGCGAAGCCAGCCGACACCAGGACCGCCGGTCGCAAGCCGGTGGCGAAGGCCACCCGCAGCGCGGCGGAGACCGAGAAGATCCGGGCCGCCCTGGCGGCACGGCGGGACGAGCTCAACGCCGAGTACGATCAGACGCTGAGCGAGATCACCGAGCTGCAGCGCGACCGGCTGACCGACTCGGCCGGGGACGACCAGGCCGACACCGGCACCAAGACGTTCGAGCGGGAGCAGGAGATCTCTCTCGCCAACAGCATCAAGGAACGGATCACGCAGGTCGAGCGCGCGCTGGAGCGCCTCGACGAGGGTGGCTACGGCTGGTGCGAGCGGTGCGGCAACCCGATCCCGGTGGAGCGGCTCGCCGCGTTCCCGTCGGCCACCCTCTGCGTGACGTGCAAGCAGCTGGCGGAGCGGCGCTGATCACCGCTCCCCGGCGGCCGTACGGCAGACGGTGACCACGCCGTCGCAAGCGTCGATGGGGAGCAGATGACCGCAGCACCGCCCGCCGGGTCCGGCACCACCGAGACGGGCGCCGGCGCGCCCCGCCGTAAGGCCGTCGGCCTGCTGCTCGGCGTGTCCCTGTTCTCGCTGCTGGCGGACCTCGGCACGAAGCAGCTCGCGTTGGCCGAGCTGACCGGCCGGGAGCCGGTGTCGCTGCTCGGCGGCGCGGTCTACCTCAGCCTGACCCGCAACAGCGGCGCGGCCTGGAGCATCGGCTCCGACCACACCTGGATCTTCCCGATCATCACGTTCGTGGTGATCGGGTGGATCGCCTGGATGGCGCTGCGGCTGCGCTCGCTGCCGTGGGCGGTGTCGCTGGGCCTGGTGCTGGGCGGCGCGCTCGGCAACCTGATCGACCGGATCTTCCGCGCTCCAGGGCACTTCGTCGGCCACGTGGTCGACATGATCAGCCTCTTCGACCCGTACGGCCAGGTCTGGCCGGTGTTCAACCTGGCCGACAGCTCACTGGTGTGCGGCGTGGTGCTCGCGGTCTTCCTGGAGCTGACCGGCCGGCAGCGCGACGGCTCCCGGCTGCGCGACGAGAAGCGCGACGACGCCGCCCCGGCCGAGCAGCGGGAGAGCGCGTGACCTCCGCGTTCGCCGCCGACGGCGACACCCGTTCCCTGCCCGTGCCGGACGGCCTCGACGGCATGCGCCTGGACCAGGCCGTGTCCCGCCTGCTCGGGCTCTCCCGTACCGCCGCCGCCGGCCTGATCGACGCGGGCGACGCGCTCGTCGACGGCGTGGCCCGGCCCAACTCGTACAAGGTCAAGGCGGGTTCGTGGCTGGAGGTCACGCTGCCCGCGCCGGCCGCGCCGCCCGCCGTGGTGCCGCAGGCCGTGCCCGGCCTGACAGTGGTGTACGCCGACGACGACATCGTGGTGGTCGACAAGCCGGTCGGGGTGGCGGCGCACCCGAGCCCGGGCTGGACCGGCCCCACAGTGATCGGCGGGCTGGCCGGCATCGGCCACCGGATCTCCACGAGCGGCGCCGCGGAGCGGCAGGGTGTGGTGCACCGGCTCGACGTGGGCACCACCGGGATCATGGCGGTGGCCAAGAGCGAGCGCGCGTACACCGCGCTGAAGCGGGCGTTCAAGTACCGCGAGGTGGAGAAGCGCTACCACGCCGTGGTGCAGGGTCACCCGGATCCGCTGCGCGGCACCATCGACGCGCCGATCGACAGGCACCCGCACCACGACTACCGCTGGGCCGTGGTCTCCGGCGGCAAGCCGAGCATCACGCACTACGACACGCTCGAGGCGTTCCCCGCCGCCAGCCTGCTCGACGTGCGGCTGGAGACCGGGCGTACGCACCAGATCAGGGTGCACTTCTCCAGCATGCGGCACCCCTGCGTGGGCGACCTGACCTACGGCGCGGACCCGACGCTGTCGGCCCGGCTCGGGCTGTCCCGGCAGTGGCTGCACGCCCGCTCGCTGAGCTTCGCGCACCCGGGCACCGGCGACGAGGTGACGTTCGTCAGCGAGTACCCGGACGACCTGGCCCGGGCGCTGGAGATCCTGCGCGACTGACGTGAGTGACGACGCCGCGCGGCCCCGCCGGTCCCGGTCCGCCGCGCTGACCTGGCTCGCGCTGGCCTGCGCGCTGGTGGTGCTGGTGGTGGCGGTGGCACAGCGGCGGGACCGCCCGGTGAGCGACCGTACTGTGGGCGAGGTGACCCGGGTCGGTGTGATCGACGGCGCGAGCATCCCGGCGTACCTGCGCGCCGCCGGGGACGAACTGGCCCGCCTCGACGCGCCCGACGGCTACGCGCTCGTCTCGTTCGACGGTTACCTGACCCCGGCGCGGGCGGCCGCCGCGCTGGACGGCACGCGGGTCTCGGCGGTGGTGGCACGGGTGCCGCTGCCCGGCCGGCAGACCGAGATCGTCCGGCTCGCGGCGCTGACCCTGCCCCGGGACGTGGTGGCCGGGATGGCCGGCGTCGCGACGCGCAAGGACCGGGAGACCGCGGACTACCGGTCCCGCGCCGCCGCCACCGCCGATCCGGAACTGCGCCGGGTGTACGACAGCGGCGCCGAGGTCGCCGCCCGCGAGGCGGAGGCGTACCGGACGGGCTGCGCCTGCGTCTACGCCGCGGTCGTCAGTGCCCCGCCGGACGCCCTGCGCGGGCTGGCCGGTCGTCCGGGCGTGCGGGTGGTGGACCCGGCGCCGGAGGTGACACGTCTGGACCGGACCGTGTTCACCCCGCCGCTTCCCGAGCAGCGTGACGTGGTCCGGCCGCCGGCCGACACCGGGCCGGCCGAGGCAGGCGGAATGGGTGATTCGTCGGAAGCCGCACGGACGGTGAGCGGACCTTCACCCACCGCCCCCGGGTCCGTCGCCGGCTCCGGGGCGCCCAATCCCGCTCCCACCTCCTGAGACATCGGGGCACACGGCGACCGCCCGGGTCCGGGTGGCGAAGTGCCGTTCCAGGTCGTCCTGCAACGAGGTACGCCCCGGCGTGGGGCAGGAGATCAGCGTGACCGCGTTGTCGGCCAGCTCGCCCATGCCCACCTC
>NZ_LEKG01000113.1:0-24048 GCF_001029515.1 Micromonospora sp. RV43
GAACAGGACCGCGCCTGCTGGGCAGTCTAGGAAGCGGATAATGACGTCCGTGCATGTTTTCGAAACGTTTTCGGGCCGGCCGGCACGTACGACCGCCTCGGCATCTGAGATCGACAGGCAGACCCTCACCGACCAGCAACAACCCCAGGAGGAACGTGTGAGCACCAACAGCAGCACCACCGAACCCAAGACGACGGAGGAGCCGGTCGACCCGGCGCACGCCGAGGACGAGGCCGGGCAGGTGCCGCTGGTGCAGACGGCCGCGGACACCGACGTGCCGGCCCCCGCTCCCGGTGCGCCGAAACCGGACGAGGTGACCGAGGACGACGGATCCGGCATGGCGGGCGGCGCCTCCGGCAGCAGCTCGGGCGGCTCCTCGATGCCGACCCACCCGGACGCGGCCCGCGGACGGGACGCCGCCCGCTGAACGTTTGCCGTCACCCGCTGCGGGCAGGAGTGCGACATGACCAGTGAAGAGTCCTTCGGCCGCGCGGCCGGCGACGAACCCGACGGCGCGACCGCGTACGAGGCGTCCCTGCGCCCGCCGGGCGAATCCCTGCACACCACCGACGACACCGGTGACGACTTCGCCGACCTGCCCGCCGAGGACCGGCGCTCGGCACGAGAGGTCAGCCGCGCCGGTTACGACGTCGATGCGGTCTCCGGCACCGGCGACCCGTCCGAGGAGCCGGAGGAGATCGAGGAGGGCCGGCCGCTGCGCTGAGCCGTACGCGGGGCGGCCGCCGCGCCGCTCCGCGCCTCGGTCATGCCCCGGTTCGCCAGCGCGTCGGCGCGCTCGTTCTCCGGGTGTCCGTTGTGGCCCTTCACCCATAGCCACGTCACGTCGTGCCTGTCGCAGGCCGCCTCCAGTGCCTGCCACAGGTCGGCGTTCTTCACCGGCTGCTTCGCCGCGGTCAGCCAGCCGTTGCGCTTCCACGCGTTCAGCCAGCCGGTGATGCCGTTGCGCACGTACGTGCTGTCGGTGTGCAGCCGTACCGTCACCGGTCGGGTGAGGCTCTCCAGCGCCCGGATCGCGGCGGTCAGCTCCATCCGGTTGTTGGTGGTCGGGGTGGCCTCGCCGCCGCACAGCTCCCGCTCGTGCCCGCCCCAGCGCAGCACCGCGCCCCACCCGCCGGGCCCGGGATTGCCGCTGCACGCGCCGTCGGTCCAGATCTCCACGACCCGGCCGGTCTCCGCCTCCACCATGCCCGGCAACCTACCGGGTACGCGAGCACGCGGGACCACCCGACCCGCCGCGCCCGGCTAACCTGCCGGTGTGACCACTCCCCCGGACTTCGCCACGCTCTGCAACTTCCGTGACCTCGGTGGCTGGCGGACCGGCGACGGCCGCACCGTCGCCCGGGGCCGCCTCTACCGTTCCGACTCGCTGGCCAAGCTCGCCGGTGAGGATCTGGAACGGTTCGCGGCGCTCGGCGTCCGCACCGTGATCGACCTGCGGTACCCGTGGGAGATCGCCGACCGCGGCCGGGCCCCGGAGAGCCTCGGCGTGACCTGGCTCAACCTGAGCATCGAGCACCGGCCGTACGTGCAGGCCGACATCGACCCCGGCGTGGACCCGTGGCGCTACCTGGCCGACCGGTACGCCGAGGTGGCCGAGGACGGCGTGGCCGAGCTGCGCCAGGCGATCGAGGTGATCGCGGACGGCGAGCACCCGCTGGTGTTCCACTGCGCGTCCGGCAAGGACCGCACCGGGCTGCTCGCCGCGCTGGTGCTGTCCCTGCTCGGCGTGGACGACGACCAGATCGCAGCGGACTTCGCGCTCACCGAGCAGGCCACCGACCGCCTGGTCGCCGAGTGGCGGGACCGCAACGGCGGCGCGACGCCTGGTTGGCCCGCGTACGGGCGGGCGCCGGCCGAGATCATCCGCCTGGTGCTGGCCGACCTGCGGGCCGCCCACGGTTCGGTGCACGGATACGTGACCGGCCGGCTCGGCGTCAGCCAGGAGACGATCGCCGCGCTGCGCGCCCGGCTGCTCACCGGCGACACGAACCCGCTGCCCACCCAGGGCACCACCGGCAGCACGCCGACCGCGGTCACCCGCTGAGCGCCGCCGACAGTCGACGCCGGCCGCCGTCGCCGTCCCTCACGAAAAGCGGACGACGCCGATGCCACGGTCTGGCACGCTGCGTGATCGTGGACACGCGGTGGGACGGCCTGCGGGCCGAGGTACGGGCGACGATCGACGAGCTGGTCTCCTCCGGCCGGGAGGCGGGTGTGCAGGTGGCCGCCTACCTGGACGGGGTCGCGATCGTCACCGAACAGGCCGGGCTCGCCGACACCACCACCGGCCGGCCGATGACGGCCGACACGCCCGTGCACGCGGTCTCCACCGGCAAGGGCCTCACCGCCACAGTGGTGCACGTGCTGGCCGAGCGGGGACGGCTCGACTACGACCTGCCGCTGGCGCGGGTGTGGCCGGAGTTCGCCCGGCACGGCAAGGACGGCATCACGCTGCGGCACGTGCTCACCCACACCGCCGGTCTGCCCGCGCTGCCGGCCGACGTCACGCCGGAGGACTTCACCGACTGGACGCGCATGTGCGAGCTGCTCGCCGACGCGCGGCCGCTGTGGGCACCGGGCGAGCGGCTCGCGTACCACGCCTGGACGTGGGGCTGGCTGCTCGGCGAGGTGATCAGGCGGGTCACCGGCGCCCCGGTGTCGCGGGTGCTCGCCGAGGAGGTGGCCGGGCCGCTCGGCGTGGACCGGGAACTGCTCCTCGGCGTACCGGAGGCGGACCTGCCCCGCCTGGCCCGGCTGGAGGACGCCGGCCTGTCCGCGCTGATGACCTGGGCCGGGGCCAACCTGCCGCACTTCGACGCGGTCGCCCCGCCCGCGGTACGGCCGGACACCGTCATCGGCTCCCGCCCCGACGTGCTGCGCGCCGACGTGCCGTCGGTCGGCACGATGAGCGCCCGCGCGGTGGCCCGGATGTACGCGGCGCTGCTCGGTCCGGTCGACGGGGTACGGCTGATCTCCGCCGAGCGGATGCGGGAGGTGTCCGCCCC
Organism: Micromonospora sp. RV43; assembly: GCF_001029515.1. Classification (NCBI taxonomy): domain Bacteria; kingdom Bacillati; phylum Actinomycetota; class Actinomycetes; order Micromonosporales; family Micromonosporaceae; genus Micromonospora; species Micromonospora sp. RV43. Next base: position 3,027 of record NZ_LEKG01000113.1, read on the forward strand.
GGCGGTACGCGCGCAGGAGTGGGTGTTCGGGCAGGAGAGCACGTTCGGGCTCGGGTACGCGGTCGAGGACGACGGATCGTTCGGCACCGCCGGTAGCGGCGGCAGCCTCGCGTTCGCGTACCCGGAACTGGGGTTGACGGTGGCGGCGGTGCGCAACCGGCTCGGCGCGGGCGACGGCGACCCGATGGAGCAACTGCGGACGCTGGTGCGCGACCGCGTCGCCGCGGCGACCGGCCACCGAGGCTAGCGCCGCAGGCGGGCCCGCAGCCGGCCGGCCGCGTCGCCGAGCACCGCGCCGGTCATCGGCAGCAGCGGGCTGGACCGCATCACCGCCAGATCCTCGGCGGGGCTGGTCACGCCGTCGAGGAACCGCAGCACCCGTTCCGGCGGGTTGCGGTCGAACAGCCGCTCGAAGAACTCCACGCCGCCGACGTGTCCCCGGTCCAGCGCGCGCAGCGCCACCGCGTCCATCCACAGGTGCCGGCCCGGGTACGCGGGTGCCGGCACCGGCGGGCGGCCGGCGGCGAGCGCCAGTGCCACCTGGTCGGCCTGGCGCAGCATCGCCGAGAACGTGAACCCGGTGGACGGGCGCGTCGCCCCACCGGCGGTGCCCAGCCGCACCACGCGCGGGCTCGGGCGGGACTCGAACGGCCCGTCGGTCATCGGGATCACGCCGTCCTCGACCTCCCGCACCCGCAGCGCGGTCAGGTCCAGGCCGAGCAGGTCGGCGTACCCGCGCAGCGCCGCGTCGTAGCCCGCGTCGTCGAGCAGGGCCGGCCCGAACTCGGTGTACTCGACGAGCGCGAACCGGTCGTCGACCGGCAGCACGTACCCGAAGGACACCCCGCGCGCCGGCTGCGGAGTGCGGAAGTCCATCAGCACCGCCCGCTCCGGGTCGAACGTGGGCCGGTCGGCGGCCAGCCACCACCCACGGAAGTGCTGCAACCAGCTGGTCCGCCCCGGCCGCTTCGGCCGCCGGGGCCGCGAGTCCAGCACCCACCCGGCCCGCACCAGGTCCCGCCCGTCCGGGTCGCGGACCGTGACCCGCTCACCGTCGTCGTGCAGCTCCCCCGCCGGGACGCTGATCCGGACCGCGTCCAGCCGCCGCTCGGCCTCGGCAGCCCGGTCGTAGACCGGGGCGGAGCGGAGCATGGCGTACCGCAGGGGGTCGAGCGACAGGACACGGCGGCCGGCCGGCGTGACCACGTCGACCTGCGACCAGCTCGCGCTCAGCATCGGGTCGAGGTCGTCGCCGGGCAGGCCCCAGAACGCCCAGGTGCGGTCCTGGCCGCGTTTGTGCACCGGGTCGACCACCGCGACCCGCAGCCCGGTCACGTCGTGGCGGTCCAGCGCGGCCAGGACCAGGGACGCGGCGCCGCCGCCGCCGACCAGCGCGAGGTCGACGTCGACCGGGAAGGATGCGTGCATCCGGCCACGCTGCCACATCGGCGGAGGCGGCCACCGGCCGACCCGCGCTCAGGCCACCGGCGCGGGCTTCTGCGGGGCCGGCTCGGCGTAGGCGGCGGCCACCGTCGCCCGGTCGAAGACCCGCCACGTCGCGGCGATCACCGCGACCGCCACCACGAAACCCACCCAGTACGGCGCGGTGATGCCGAACCGGGCCGCCACCACGCCGCCGAGCAGCGCGCCGACGCAGTTGCCGCCCGCCGCGACGAACAACGTGGTGCTGCCGACCCGGCCCATCAACGCGGGCGGGGTGAGGCGCTGCCGCAGCGAGTTCGCCACGATGTTCCACAGCGCGCTGTGCGCCCCGAACGCGAACAGCGCGAACCCGACCACGGCCGCGCTGCGGGACGCGGCGAGCGCCAGGTGCAGTCCCGCCTCGACCAGCAGCCCGGTCCGCACCGTCCAGGTGGGTGTGATGGCGGCGATCAGCCGGTCCCCCACCAGCGAGCCGAGCACCCCGCCGAGCGCCATGCAGGTGAACAACGCGCCGTAGCCGACCGAGCCGAGACCGAGCCGCTCGGTGGCGAGCAGAACCAGCACCGCCACGGCCGCGGTGAGCGTGACGTTCAGCAGGCCGATCAGCACCGTCATGGTGCGCAGCAGCCGCTGCCCCCACAGCCAGCGGAACCCCTCGGCGACCTCCGCCCGCATCGAGCGCCGCTCCTCCGGCGCCGGCCCGCCCCGGTACGTCCCGGCGAGCAGTCCGACCAGCACGGCGCTCAGCGCGTACGTGCCGGCGTTGAGGGCGAACGGCAGCGACGCCGCCAGCACGAACAGGAACCCGCCGAGCGGGCCGGCGATCATGTTCTGCATCACCTGGGTGCCGCCGCCCAGCCAGCCGTTGGCGCGTTCCAGCAGGGACCGCGGCACCACCGCCGGCAGCACCGCCTGCGCGGCGGTCCGGAACACCACCTCGCCGGTGTTCACCACGAACAGCACCGCGTAGAGCAGCGCGATCCCGGCCCGGTCGGCCAGCATCGCCGCCGCCAGCACGGCCAGCGCGCCGACGCGTACCCAGTCGATGAGCACCATCAGCCGCCGCCGGTCCACCCGGTCCGCCAGCACGCCACCGGGCAGCGCGAACAGCAGCCACGGCAGCCACGACACCGCCGCCCCGGCCGACACCACCAGCGGATCGTCGGTGATCGACGCCACGTACAGCGGCGCGGCCACCGTCGCCGTCCCGCTACCCAGCGCGGACAGCGTGCTCGCCGTCCACAGTCGGGCGAAGCGCCCGCCGAGCCGTTCCCCCGTCACGGCGAGGCAACCTACCAGCGGCGACGCGCGCCGCCGACCGGTTTATCCGGGGCGGCGGGTGTTGAGGCGGGCCGCCTGCCGGTTCAGGTGGTCGCGTTCGGCCAGGCTGGACGCGCGGCGGGCCGCCTCCGCGTACAGCCGGGCCGCCCGGTCCGGGTCGCCGTCGCGTTCGTGCAGGTACGCGGCCACCGCCGTGTACCGGGGCAGCGAGTCGTCGAGCGCCGCGAGCGCCGCCAGCCCGGCGCGCGGGCCGTCCGCCTCGCCGACCGCCACCGCCCGGTTGAGCCGGGCGATCGGGCTGCCGGTCAGGCGCACGAGTTCGTCGTACCACTCGACGATCTGCACCCAGTCGGTCTCGGCCGCCGTACGCGCGTCGGCGTGCAGCGCCGCGACGGCGGCCTGGGCCTGGAACTCGCCCAGCCGGTCGCGGGACAGGGCGGTCTGGAGGATGCTCACGCCCTCGGCGATCAGCGTGGTGTCCCACCGGCCGCGGTCCTGCTCAGCCAGCGGCACCAGGCTGCCGTCCGGCGCGGTCCGCCCGGCCCGGCGGGCGTGGTGCAGCAGCATGAGCGCGAGCAGCCCGGCCACCTCGGGGTGGTCGATCGCGGCGGCGAGCTGCCGGGTGAGCCGGATCGCCTCGGCGGCCAGGTCCACGTCGCCGGAGTAGCCCTCGTTGAACACCAGGTACAGCACGCGCAGCACGGTGGCGACGTCACCGGGCTGATCGAACCGCACCCCGGACACGGTGCGCTTGGCCCGGCTGATCCGCTGCGCCATGGTGGCCTCCGGCACCAGGTACGCCTGCGCGATCTGCCGGGTGGTGAGCCCGCCGACGGCGCGCAGCGTCAACGCGACGGCCGACGACGGGCTCAGCGACGGATGCGCGCAGAGGAAGTAGAGCCGCAGCGTGTCGTCGACCGCCGGCACCGGGCCGGGCGGCGGTTCCTCGTCCACGAGGTCCTCGCGCCGGCGCCGGGCGGCGTCGGCGCGCACCACGTCCAGGAACCGCCGCCAGGCCACGGTCACCAGCCAGCCCCGCGGATCGCGGGGCTGGTCGGCCGGCCAGACGCGCAGCGCCTCGATGAGCGCGTCCTGCACGGCGTCTTCGGCCGCCGCGAAGTCGGCTCCGCGGCGGACGAGGACACCGAGCACGCCCGGGATGAGGCTGCGGAGCGCGACCTCGTCCATCGGACGGATCACTCGGTGATGGTCGGCGGCGCGGTCAGGAACGGGCGCAGCTCCAGCCACTCGTGGATCGGCTTGCCGCCCTGCCCCGGCGCGGCCGACAGCTCGGCGGCCAGTTCGAGCGCGCGCTCGTAGCTGTCCACGTCGATCACCATCCAGCCGGCGATGAGGTCCTTCGTCTCGGCGAACGGGCCGTCGGTGACAGGCGGGCGTCCCTCGCCGTCGTAGCGGACGAACGTGCCCTCCGGGGCGAGCGCCTGGCCGTCGACGTACTCGCCGCTCTCCTGCAGCTTCGCCGCGAACTCCTGCATGTAGTGCACGTGCGCGGAGATCTCCTCCGGCGTCCACTTGTCGATCATCGGCATGTCGGACACCGGGGTCGGGCCGCCGCGGTAGTGCTTCAGGAGCAGGTACTTCATGAGTGTCTCCTCGTGGAGGGTGCGACCCATTCTGGCCGCGTTCACTCCGGGGACGAAGCCGGCGTTGCGTTCTCGACATCGGTGGCGGAGGAATTTCGGCGTCACATCGCGTAAGCCATCCTAGGAGGCTAGTTCTGATGGTCCGGGCCGCCTGCCCCCGTCGCGGCGGTCCGGACCCGTCAGCGGATCGCCCGGCCGTCAGCGGGCGGCGGTCCGGCGCAGGCCGGTGATCAGCACCGCGCCCGCGACCAGGTGCAACGCCACCAGCGTCAGCGTCGCCGCACCCCCCACTCCCCCGCCCAGCGGCCCGAGCAGGGACACCAGCAGCACGAGGCCCGCGACCACCGTCCAGACGGTCCGGGCACGGGCGGTGAGCCGTTCCAGCAGGGCCAGCAGCGCCCAGCCGGCCAGCCCGGCGAGCAGCGTGCTCACCACCACGGCCACCGGCGTCACCCGCTGGTCCGTAGAGCCGCTGCGCGCGATCAGCTCCACCCCCGCGACCGGTACCGCGACCACCCAGCCCAGCAGCGCGGCGGCGGTCGCCGCGAACACCGTGAGCAGGCGGTCCCGGCGGCGGTTCGGGCGGGCGGTGACTGTCGGGATCGTGGTCTCCATCGGTGACTCCTCCACATCGGGACGACTGCCGGAAACGCTAGGTCCGGCGGGCCGCCGCGCGGATCGGGCCGCGGAGCGGTTCCCGGCTCCGTCGCCCGAACGACCACCGGCCCGGATCTCCGTCTGGCGACCGATGAGAAGCGGTGGACCGGCGGCCTAGCATCCGGACATGAGATGCGCGTCCCGGTCCCGGTTCCTGCTGCTGCTCGACGGCGGCATCGCCACCGCGAGCATCGCCGTGTGCCTGCTCGCGCTGCTGGCCTCCGACGCCGGCCCGGACACGCCCGGCGCGACCGCCGTCGCGGTCGGCCTCGCCGTGGCGCAGGCGAGCTGTCTGCTGTGGATCCGGCGCCACCCGGGGTACGCCCTCACCGTCGCCGCGCTGGCAGGCGTCGGCCTGGAGGCGCTCTGCCCGCAGCTCGGCTGGCTCGGCCTGGTCGCGGTGCCGATGGCGTACGTGGCCCGGCTGCGCCCGCCCCGGTACTCGCTCGTCGCGCTCGGGCTGCTGCTGGCGCCCACGCCGTGGAAGCTGGTCACCGGCGGCTGGCGGGACCTGCTGCTGGCGGTGACCGCGCTGGCCCTGAGCTGGACGCTCGGCGAGCTGCAACGGGGCCAGGCGCAACGGCGCTGCGCGTGGGAACGGCAGGTGCTGGCGGCCGAGCGGGAACGCATCTCCCGGGAACTGCACGACGTGGTGGCGCACCACGTCGCGGTCATCGCCGTCCAGGCCGCCGCCGCCGAGGACGTGTTCGACGAGCACCCGGCACAGGCCCGCGCCGCGCTCGCCGCGATCGACACGGCGGCCCGGTCGGCGCTGACCGAACTACGGTCCATGCTGCACGCGCTCGCCGCCGACGACGGGTCCGAGCAGGGCGGGCCACAGCCGGGACTGGCGCAGCTCGACGCGCTCGCCGACGCGGTCCGGGCGGTCGGCCTTCCGGTGACGCTGCACCGGGAGGGCGACGGCGAGGCGCTACCCGGCGGGGTGCAGCTGTCGGCGTACCGGATCGTGCAGGAGTCACTGACGAACGCGCTGCGCCACGGGCACGCCACCCACGCCGACGTGGACGTCCACTATCGCGACGGCGTACTGCGGCTGGAGGTCGTCAACGACGGCCCGGCGCCCGCCCGCCGGCCCGGTACGCCCACCGGGCGCGGCATCGTCGGCATGCGGGAGCGGGCCCGGCTGCTCGGCGGCACGCTCGACGCCGGCCCGCTGCCGGCCGGCGGGTTCCGGGTCCACGCACGACTGCCGGTCGGGGCGGGCCGGTGACCGTGCGGGTGGTGGTCGCCGACGACCAGGAGCTGATCCGCGCCGGGCTGCGTACCGTCCTCGACGCGCGGCCCGACCTGAGCGTCGTCGGGGAGGCGGCCGACGGTGTCGAGGCGGTCGCGGTGGCGACGCGGACCCGGCCGGACGTGGTGCTCATGGACGTGCGGATGCCCCGGCGCGACGGCATCGCCGCCACCCGGGACCTGGTGGCTGCCGGCAACCCGGCCCGGGTGGTCATGCTGACCACGTTCGACCTGAACGAACACGTCTACGCCGCGCTGCGCGCCGGGGCGAGCGCGTTCCTGCTCAAGGACACCCGCCCGGCCGACCTCGCCGAGGCGGTACGCGTGGTGGCCAGGGGCGAGGCCCTGCTCGCGCCCACTGTGACCCGGCGGCTGCTGGACCGGTACGCCGACCGGCTGCCCGCGCCCGCGCCCGCCGGCGACGTGCTCGCCGTGCTGACCGCCCGTGAGCGGGAGGTGCTGACGCTCACCGCGCGGGCACTGTCCAATGCGGAGATCGCCGCCCGGCTGCACCTGAGCACCGCCACCGTGAAGACCCACGTCTCGGCGATCCTCACCAAGCTGGGCCTGCGCGACCGGATCCAGGCGGTGGTGCTCGCGTACGACACCGGACTGGTCCGGCCGGAGCCGCCGGTCCGCTAGGCGCGAACGGGACACCAGACCCCAGACACGGCGAACCGGTACGGTTCGCCGTCCGGGCTGGCCCGGCATGTCCGCCGTGTCGTGGCGGCAGGGAGCACACCGGACGGCAACGAAGATTTCTCAATTACCCCCAGTGACCGCCGCAACCCTCCTAGTGTTGGCCACACCGGTGCTCGTCACGGAGTTGGCCACCCGAACGACGTCCCACGCCTACAGCGGACGAAAAGTGAGGGAAGACGCGGATGAAGGCACAGTCATTTCTCGGATCGGCGGCGTTCGGCGTGGGCCTCGGCGCACTGCTGCTCCCGGCCGCCGCGCTGGCGGACACCAGAGTCTCACCCGCCACCACCCCGGTCGGCGGCACCGTCGTGCTGACCACGACGTGCAACCCGAACGCCGGTGACGCGATCTTCCGGGTCACCGGCCCGGACCGGGACCAGAACGTCCGGTCCACCACGGCCGCCGCGGGCGGTGGCCTGAGCGCCGAACTGTTCACCGCCGGGTTCACGCTCGGCACGTACACGGTCGCCACCACGTGCGGCGACGGCAGCGACGGCGGCAGCGCCACGTTCACCGTCACCCCGATCGGCGGCGCGCAGGCCGGTGGCGGCGGACGCGACGGCGACACCGGAGTGCTGATCGCCGGTGGCGTGCTGGCCGCCGGGGCGCTCGCCGGAGGCGCGTACGCGGTCATCCGCCGGCGCCGCGCGGACGCCGCCGCCTGACCGGCTCGCCGAGCGGTCCGCCCGCGCCGGATGCTCCGGCGCGGGCGCCGCGTCCCTGTCGGACGGAGGTGGGATGCTGGCCTCGTCGCCGCACGGCGGCCGGTCGCGGCTGCGCACCGCCGCCGTGGTCACCGCCGTCACGGTCGCCGCCGCCGCCGGCGCCGGCCTGGTCTCGGCCGGGCTCGGCACCACGTCGGCGGCACCACCGCAGCCCGGCGTCTCCGCCGCGCCCGCCACCGAACGACCGGGTACGGCCGGCCCGGCGCTCCCCCGGTCCACGCCGGTCCGGGTCACCATCCCCCGCATCGGCGTCGACGCCGAGATCGTCCCGGTCGCCACCGACGCGGACGGCGCGCTGGAGGTGCCGCCGCTGGAACGCCCGGAGGTCACCGGCTGGTACCACCCCGGTCCCGCACCCGGCCAGGCCGGCAACGCGGTGCTCGTCGGGCACGTCGACTCGCAGCACGGCCCGGCGGTCTTCTTCGACCTCGGGCGGCTGCGCAGCGGCGACACCATTCGCGTGCTGCGCGCCGACGGCCGGACCGCGACGTTCACTGTGGACGGCGTCGGGGCGTACCCGAAGGAGCGCTTCCCCACCGCGCGCGTCTACGGCGGCGACGCGGCGGCGCGGCTGCGGTTGATCACGTGCGGCGGGCGGTTCGACCCGCGGACCGGCAGCTACCCGGACAACATCGTCGTCTTCGCCACCGCGACCCGGTGACGCTCAGTCCGCCAGGTCGGCCAGTTCCGCGCCGAGGAGTTCCGCCAGCAGCTCCACCCGGCCCGGGTCGTTGTCGGCGGTGATGTTCCGGCTGGGCATCTCGACAGTCATCAGCAGGTAGAGATACAGCCGGTAGAGCCCGAGCCGCCGCCGCGCCCCGGCGTCGAACGGGAACGGCGCCGCCGCCCGGTAGGCGCGTACCAGCGGGTCGTCCGGCTCGTCCTCGGCGCGGCGGAACAGCAGCGGCGACACGAGGTCCATCAGCGGGTCGCCCCACAGGTACCGCTCGCCGTCGACCAGGCCGGTGAGCCGGGGCGTGCCGTCCGGCCCGTCCACTGCCAGCACGTTCCCGGCCCAGCCGTCGAAGTGCAGCAGCGCTGGGCGGTGTACCGCGTCGAGCACTTCCGCGTGCCGCGCCACCAGCTCCCGGATCCGGGTCGCGGGCGCCGGCAGCGGCACCGCCCAGTCCGCGGCGTCGGCGAGCATGTCGTCCACCATGGCCGTGTAGGCGTCCCGCCAGGTCGCCCCGGAGGCCCGGTCGCCGTCGTAGCCGTACCGCTCGCCGGTGACGCCGTGCAGCGCGGCGAGCGCGCGGCCGAACTCCGCGCGCAGCGGCCCGACGTCCGCGCCGGCCCGGCTCAGGTCCCAGAGGGTACGACCTGGTAGCCGCGCCATGAGCAGCCAGTCACCGAGGTCGGGGTCGGTGCCGTGGTGCAGCAGCGCAGGCGTCGGCACCCCCGGTGCGCGGTCGGCCACCAGGCGCAGGTAGTGCGCCTCCGCGCCGATCATGTCGCGCTCGTAGCGCAGCAACGGCACGTGCGGCGCCGGACCGACCTTGAGCACCACGTCCCGGCCGTCGGTGAGGCGTACCCACCAGACGGCGGCGAAGCCGCCACCGGTCAGCGGCCCGCAGTCGGCCACCTCGGCGCCGGATCCGAACGAGGCGGTGAGGTGGCGGCGGACCTGATCCGGGTCGAGGGCACGCTGAGTCGGGCTCACGCTCATGGTCCGGGGAGCGTAGCGCCTGCGGCTGCCTCGTGGGCGCAGCGATTGCGAAGACGTGCGGTACCGGCCGGTGGCAGAACCGTGTCAGGCAAGCACCCCCCGCAGGGCCTCCAGTTCGGCCTCGGTGGCGCCGGCAGCCTGGAGATAGGCGGAGACCGAGCCGTGGTGGCTGCGGATCCACACCATGGCATGAAGCAGGTGCGCTGCGGTCACCGGGCGGGTGCCGTGTCCGATCGCCGCGCCGGCCGGCGATCCGGTGAGGTCCAGAGCGGCGTTCGAGCGCAGGAAGTCCTGGGTGACCTCCGCATCGGAAGCATTCAGGAGAGTCTGGATGACGGCGACGACGACTCCGGTGCGGTCCTTGCCGGAGGCGCAGTGGACCAGGGCAGGTAGCGCGCCGGGGGTGATGAGCTGCCGGATGATCGCGACGGTGGCACGACCGGCCTGCTCAGCCATGTACGGGTACAGCGCCACCTGGTCGTCCGGCCAGCTCTGCTCGGTGAACACCGGAAAGTGGCAGTGCTCGACGCCGAGACCCGCACACCGGTCCGGCCGGTCGGCCACCTCTCGGATGCTGCGGAGGTCGATGACCGTGCGTAGCCCGAGGTCCTCCAGCTCCCGGGCACCCTCGGGCGTCAGGAGATGCAGGGCGCCAGAGCGATACAGGACCCCACGGCGCAACGACCCGACGCCGCCTGCGTCGCGGAGGTTCCGGACGCCGGAACCGCCGGTGGTGGCGTCGGCCGTGGCCCCACGAGTGATCATGGAGGCGACTATACGAGGTCGGTCAGCCGACGCTGGTGGCCTCAGCCGCCTCGCCGGCGACTGCCCCTCTCCACCGTCCTCGCCATCGACCAGCGCGCCCTCTCATCCTGTCCCGTCCGGGATTGCCCGGCCTACCGGCCGCGAGGGCGGTCGTGGTGTGGGAGAGAATCGCCGGGTGGCGAGACGGAAGGCGCGCGAGGGCGCGGGTGAGCGTCCGGCGGCCTGCCCGTGCGGCACCGGCCGGCCGTACGCGGACTGCTGCGCCCCGGTGCACCGGGGCGAGGCGACGGCGGCGACAGCGGAGGCGCTGATGCGGTCCCGGTTCAGCGCGTTCGCGCTCGGCGACGCGGCCTACCTGCGGCACAGCTGGCACTCCACCACCCGCCCTGGGCGGCTGGAGCTGGACCCGGGCACCCGCTGGACCCGGCTGGAGATCGTGGAGACCGGTCAGGGCGGCCTGTTCGACAGCGCCGGGACGGTGCGGTTCCGGGCGCACTACCGCGAGGGCGGGCAGGCGGGCGTCCTGGCCGAGCACAGCCGCTTCGCCCGCGAGGACGGCCGCTGGGTCTACCTGGACGCGCTGCCCGAGTGACGCCTCCCGTTACCTTTCAGTGCGCTCTAGCGAACGCGCGGATGGTAGTCCTGCCTTGTGGTAGGACGGTCCCGGTCTGACCCGCGGATGCGGTGCCGGGTTGACGTTTCACGGACACCTGCCCGCGTATGCGGGTCTTCCGGTCGTCTCCACGTCCTGCCACCGGGCCACTCCCGGCGGTGTCGAACTCAGCCGCCAGCGCGGCCAGGTTACGGGCGGCGTTGCGGTCACGGTCGATGACCAGACCGCACGCCTCGCATTCGTACTCGCGCTCGTGCAGGGCGAGTTTGGTTTTCACCGCGCCGCAGCCCGAGCAGGTCTTCGAGGACGGATACCAGCGGTCGGCCAGCAGCAGCCGACCACCGTTCCATTCGGTCTTGTACGTCAGTTGGCGGCGAATCTCCGCGAACCCGGCGTCAGCGATGTGCCGGGCCAGCCTGCGGTTGGCGAGCATCCCGGTCACGTTGAGGTCTTCGACCACCACCGTGCCGTGCTCGCGGGCGAGGCGGGTGGTGAGCTTGTGCAGCCCGTCGCGGCGCAGGTTCGCCACCCGGGCGTGCGCACGGCCGAGCCGAGTCGCAGCCTGTTCCCACCGCTTAGACACCCGTCTGCCGGTGCGTCGGTCCGGGCCGGTCTTACGCGACAGCGCACGGCCGAGCACGCGCATCCGCTGCTGCGCGGCCAGGAGGTGACGTGGGTTATCGACCATCTCGCCGGTAGACAGGACCGCGAGGTGCTTGATGCCGACATCCACGCCGACGACCGAGGAGGGGTGCGCCGGTTGGCGCTCGGTGCGCTCGACCTCCACGGTGAAGGAGACGTGCCACCGGCCGCCGTCGCGGCGCACGGTTGCGGACATGATCCGGGCGGTGCCGTTGTCCAGGCGGCGGGCGAGTTTGCGGGCGGACTCGTGCAACTTCAGGCGGCCCAGCCGGGGCAGCACCACATGCTTTCGGTCGGGTTCGACCCGGATCGCCCCGGTGGTGAACCGCACGCTCGGTGTGGCGCGGCGGCGGGACTTGAACCGGGGGAAGCCGACCGGTTTCCCGGCTCGTTTGCCGTTACGGGAGTCGGCCCAGTTCTTCAACCCGCGAGCGAGCGCGTCGAGGCCGGTGTTGAACGCCTCCTTCGACACCTCGCCCCACCACGGCGCGACGTCGCCCTTCGCGTGGTTCCATGCCTTACGCAGCCCGGCCAGGGACCAGGACAGCGACGGCGTCAACAGGTCGTCCTGAACGCCGTACGAGCGTTCGGCGGCCCGCTGGTCCATGACGGCCTTGACCTTCGCGAGCGCCCAGTTGTGAGCGACGCGGGCCGCCCCCGCGTGGGCAAGAACATTGCGTTCCTGGCCGGAGGTGAGGTCGAGGGCGAACCGGTACGCCTGGATCGTTCTCACGCCGGACTTTCCTCGGTGGCAGCCTCGACCGCGCGGCGAGCGCGGTTAGCGGCGGCGCGGCGGCCGTAGAGACGGGCGCATAGTGAGGTCAGGATCTCGGTGACGTCGCGGACCAGGTCGTCGTCGACCTCCGCCGGGTCCACGACGAGCAACCGGCGGCCCTGCGCTGAGAGAGCAGCCTCAACGTATTCGGCGCCGAAGCGGGCGAACCGATCACGGTGTTCGACCACGATCGTTGATACAGCCGGGTCGCGCAGCAGGGCGAGGAACTTCTTGCGGTGCCCGTTGAGTGCGGAGCCGACCTCGGTCACCACCCGGTCCACACCGAGTTTCTGGCCGGTGGCCCAGACGGTCACCCGAGCGACCTGTCGATCCAGGTCGGGCTTTTGATCGGCGGACGACACGCGGGCGTACACGACCGTCTGCCCGGTTCCGGCCGGCGTGCCGGTGACCGGCTCTCCGACCATGATCAGGCGGCCGATCCGGTATGTGGGAACGGGCAGCGTCCCGGCTGCGTACTGCCGCCGAGCGGTGATGTACGCGATGCCGGTCGACGCCGCCCATTCCTTCAGGTTCACCCGATCACTATAGCTTCCCCAAGAGCGCCAGAGATGCACGAAACAGCAACAGTTTGTTACCCCGGCGCCGACGCTGGCGGCCCGTGGCGGCGGGTGTTAACAAGGGGCCCTTCCTCTACCGGAGGCGTTAATAAGGGGCCCTTCCTTTCGCCTAGGCGGGGCGTGGGGCGGGCTGGGCCAGCTCGGCGATCTCGCGCGGCAGCTGGGACAGCGCGCGGTTGAACTGGGCCGGCCCGATCACCCGGTGCAGCGCCTGCAACACCGCCCGGGCGCCGCGCTCGGCGTCGGACGGTGTGGCGCCGGAGCGCTCGGCGACCCGGCGCAGGAACTCGTCGTACCCGAAGACCTCGGGGTCCTCGACGCGGGCGCGGGCCAGCAGCGGACGCAGCTCGTGCGCGACGTGCGCGGACAGGTCGTCGGCCTCGCCGCCGCTGATCCGTTCGGCGAGCGTGCGCAGCGTCGCCTCGGTCAGCGCGCGGGCCGTCTCCACCGGCACGCCGGCACGGGCGGAGACCCGCGCGTAGAACTCCGGTTCGGCCATCGTCTGTCCTCCCGTCGCAACGGCAGCGTGGCTACCCGCCGCCGGTCCGGGCAAACACCGCCGCGCCGCGGGCCCCGGCGGTACGGCTCAGGCCAGGGCCCGCGCCGCCGAGACGATCGCGCCGACGCCGATGCCGGCCCGGTCGAGCTGCTGGGCGGGGGTGCCGGAGCCGGGCAGCCCGCGTACCGCCAGGTGGTTGACCCGGGCCGGTTCGCCCAGGTCGGCGAGCGCCTCCAGCACCGCGGAGCCCAGCCCGCCCTCCGGGTAGTGGTCCTCGACCACCACCAGCCGCCCGCCGGTCTCCACGACGGTCTCGGCCAGGCGCTGCCGGTCCACCGGTTTGATCGAGTACAGGTCGATCACCCGGGCGTCGATGCCCTCGCGGGTCAGCTCGTCGGCGGCGGCGAGGCAGAGGTGCACCGTGACGCCGGTGCCGAGCAGCGCCACGTCCCCGCCGTCGCGCAGCATCCGGCTGCCGCCGATCGGGAACGGCTCGGCGTCGTCGTAGAGCACCGGGTACGCGCCGCGCGTCGTCCGCAGGTAGCTGACGCCCGGCTGGTCGGGCATCTGGGCGACGAGGGCCGCGCAGGAGACCGCGTCGGCCGGGCACAGCACCGTGGAGCCGGGCACCGCCCGCAGCGCGGCGATGTCCTCCAGCCCCATCTGGGACGGGCCGTCCGGGCCGATCTCCACCCCGGCGTGCGAGCCGACGAGCGCGATGTCGGCCCGGGAGACGCCCGCCATCCGGATGAAGTCGTACGCCCGGGACCAGAACGCGGCGAACGTAGCCGCGAACGGCCGGTAGCCGCGCACCGCCAGGCCCACCGCCGCGGCGGCGAGCTGCTGCTCGGCGATGAACATCTGGAAGAACCGGTCCGGGTACGCGGTGGCGAAGCGCTCCGCCCGGGTGGAGTCGCTGACCTCGCCGTCGAGCGCGACCACGTCGGGCCGGGCCGCGCCGAGGGCGCGCAGCGCGTCGCCGTACGCGTCCCGGGTGGCGACCTTCGCGCCGCGCTCGTACGTCGGCAGTTCCGGTTGCCGGATCTCCGGCGCGGCGGCCCGGGGCGCGGGCGGTGGCTTCGGTCCGGCGACCCGGATGCGCCGGGGGCCGCCGAGCGCCCGCACTGCGCGCTCGGCCAGCTCCGGGTCGAACGGCTTGCCGTGCCAGGACGGGTTGTTCTCCACCTCGGGCACGCCCTTGCCCTTGACCGTGCGGGCCAGCACCACTGTCGGCCCGGTGGCGTCGCGTGCCTGCCCGTACGCCTCGTCGATCGCGCCCGGGTCGTGGCCGTCGACCACGATCGCCCGGCAGCCGAACGCCTCGACGCGCCGCCGGTAGGTGTCCAGGTCCCACTCCAGTTCGGTGGGGCCGCGCTGGCCGAACCGGTTGACGTCCACGATCGTGGTGAGGTTGCGCAGCCCGTAGTGGCCGGCCTTGTCCAGCGCCTCCCACACCGACCCCTCGGCGGTCTCGCTGTCGCCGCAGAGCACCCAGACGTGGGCGGGCGACCGGTCCAGGTACTGGGCGGCGAGTGCCACCCCGACGCCGACCGGCAGGCCCTGCCCGAGCGAGCCGGTGGCGACGTCCACCCAGGGCAGCACCGGCGTGGGGTGGCCCTGCAGGCGCGACCCGGATCGCCGGTACGTCTCCAGCAGCTCCTGCTCGCTGATCGCGCCGGTGGCCCGGAACACCGCGTACAGCAGTGGGGAGGCGTGCCCCTTGGAGAAGATCAGGTGGTCGTTGCCGGGGTTGCCCGGGTAGGACCAGTCGTAGCGCAGGTGCCGGGCGACGAGCACGGCGAGCAGGTCGGCGGCGGAGAGGCTGGACGTGGGGTGCCCGGAGCCGGCCATCGTGCTGCACCTGATCGCGTCCACCCGCAGCTGGGCGGCCAGGTCCGCCAGCCCGGTCAGGTCCTCGTCGCGCAGTGTGCGCTCTGCTTCCAACGTCACCGCGATCGTCCCCCGGGGTCGCCGAATTTCCGGACCAACGCTAGGCCGCGAACGCGACCATTGGTCCCTTTTCTGGCGATTCATGCTCGACCGGTGAACAGCCAGAGCGCCACCAGCAGGTACGGCAGCACCGCGACCGCGAAGGCAGCCGGGTTGCCCATCGCACCGGCGAGCAGCCCGTACCCGGCGTAGAAGGCGACGATGGTCAGGTCGGTGGCCATTCCGGCGAGCGAGGTGACGGTGGCCCGCGCCGACCCGGTGATCCGGGCCTGGAGCCGCACGTCGGCGAGCACGGTGGCCAGCTGGAACGCGGCGAACGCCGCAGCCAGCAGCACGAACCCCGCCGGGTGCCGCAGCAGCGCCCCGGCCGCCGTCGCCGCGGCCGCGAACACGAGCAGACCGGCGTACCCGCTGTGGGACAGCCGCTCGCCCAGCGGCGCGAGCAGCCCGCCCACTGTCATCCCGGCCCACACCAGCAGGAGCAGCAGCGGTACGCCGACCTCGGCCATGCCGGTGTCGGCGGCCAGCAGCCCGGTGTACTCGTCCAGCCCACCCCAGATCGCTGTGACCGCCGCGACCAGCAGCACGGCGGCGCGGACGCGGCGGTCGGCCCGCACCTCGCGCAGGCCCAGGCGCAGGCTGTCCAGCCAGCCGGCCTCGTCGTCATCCCCGCTCGGGACAGGCGCGGCCGGCGGCTGGCGGTGCTCCGGGAAGCGGGCCGCGACGGCCGCCGCCAGCAGGCACGTGACCACGCTCGCCGCGCCGACAGCGAGGTAGCCGCCGAGCGCGAACACCGGCCCGGCGAGCACCCCTGATCCGACCGCGCCGAGCACCTCGGCGGTGCGGGTCCGGCCGATCAGCCGGGCGTACCGGTCGGCCGCGCCGAGGCGTTCCAACTCGGTGAAGACGAGCGCCTCCAGCGCGCCGGAGCGCAGTGCGCCTCCGGCACCCCAGAGCAGGAAGCCCACGGCGAACGCCGGATAGGACGGCAGCAGCACCCAGAGCGCGAACCCGGCGGCGGCCAGCAGCGGCGCGAGGCAGAGCAGCAGGCGGCGCGACACCGCGTCGGCCCACACGCCGGAGGGCACCTCCAGCACGATGCCGGCGGCCGCCCAGAGCACGAACAGCGAGGAGATCTGCCCGACCGACAACCCGGTGTCGGCGAACAGCAGCACGTAGAGCGGGTAGAGCAGGACGAGGTCGGTGAGGAACGCGTACCCGTAGAGCGTCGCCGCCAGGCGGCGGGTCGCTGGTACGCGGGCAGGAGCGACGAGCATGGAACCTTCCCACGGGACGTGACGGACACCGGTCGGAATGCACGGCGTCCGCGGCGGCCCGCGGCCTCGTCGCTCAGGAAGGCATCAACATCGCCAGGTCATGCCGGGATCCTATCCGCCGCGAGGCGCCCGGGTGGTCCCCCGGCGGGCACGAATTCGGGGCGGGACCGTGTGGTCCCGCCCCGGTTCGTCTCCGCTGTTCGGGTCAGCGGCGGAACTTCTCCACGTCGGCCTGCGGAATGACCATGGTGGCCTCGTTGTCCGCGGCCTGCTCGGCGGTCGGCTGGCGCGGCGTGGTCGGCTGAGTGCGCTCGGAGTCCGCGTACGCCGGAATGTGCTGCGTGGCCTCCGCGCCCGCCTGCGACGGCACCGGCTCGGTGGGGTCCTCACTTGCGGCGGCCGTGGTCGACGGGGTGGCCGGGTACGCAGGCACCGGCTGCGTGCGGTCCGCCTCGGCGTCGCGGCTCACCGGCTGGGTCAGCTCGGACTCCGCGTACGGGCCGGTCGCGGCGAGCCGGGCCTCGACGTCGCGCCGGCCGGCCTGGTACGCGCGGGCGTGCGTGGCGATGGTGCGCGACTCCTCCTCGGCCCGGGTCAGCCAGTTCTCCCAGCGGCTCTGCATCGGCCGGACCAGCCCGCCGCCGACGCCGACGACCAGGATGCCGCCCACGGTGGCGAGCACCGCGATCAGCACCGGGGTGGTGACGGTGGTGGCGACGCCGATCTGGTTGAGCGCGGCGATGACGCCGAGGCCCAGGATGAACACCGAGGCGAGGTTCGCCAGCACCCGGCCGTACGAGAGGCCACCGAGCGCGCTGGAGATGATGTCCTTCACCGCGCGGGCGATGGCCGCGGCGACCACCACGATGACGATGGCGACGAACGCCCGGGGCAGCCAGGCGATCACGCCGGCGATCAGGTCGGAGATGGGGTTCGGGCCCCAGATGCCGAACGCGAGCTGGAGCGTGACCAGCAGCACCCCGTAGTAGGCCAGCTTCGCGACGATGTCGCTGGCGTCGTACTTCGAGCGGGCCAGCGCGGTCTTGATCCCGCCGCGCTCGACGGCCCGGTCGAAGTGGACCCGCTCCAGCACCTTGTCCACGAGCTTCAGCACGGCCTTGGCGATCAGCCAGCCGACGACCAGGATCGCGACGAACGCGACCGCCTTGGGCAGGAACAGCATCACCGAACGGAACGCGTCGCCCACCGCGTCCCCGAAGTTGTCTCTCATCGAAGGGCCTCCACGTGCGTGGTCCAGGTTTGTTCGGGTGGGGCTACCCGGATCCGCGCGCGCGGAAACGCGGTCAGCCTCCGGGGCAGCGGTAGACGACGCGGGTGCTGGCCTGCGCCGTCGTCGGTTCGACGATGTTGACGGTGGCGATGCCGGTGGTCGTCCCGACCCCGGTGAACGTCCACTTGAGGGTGAGCGCGGCGGTCTGCTGCCCGCTGCCGACCCGTTCGGTGAGCACGGCGCCGGGCGGCGCGTCGGAGCGGAACCACTGGTACCGGATCGTTCCGCCGCGCCCGTTGGTGCGCACGGTGGCCACCACGTCGACAGTCACGTCGCAGGCGACACCGGCCGGCCGGGGCACCGCGACGGTGACCCCCTCGACCTCCAGCGGGCGCAGCCGCTGCCACAGGTAGAGGCCGACAGCCAGCAGCAGCACCACGGTGAGCAGCGTGGACAGCACCGAGACGACGCGACGCCAGGCCGGACGCGGCCGTATCGGCGGCGCGGTGGGCCAGGGCGGCGCGGGCGGCGGCGTCGCCGGCACGCCCGGCCCGAAGCGCAGCTCACCGCCCGGGGCCGGCACGCCACTCACCGCCCGCGCGTGGCCGGTCCGATCCGGGTACGCCCCGGCGCCGGTCGCCGCCGTCCCGGTGGTGTGACCCTGATGCGGTACGCCGGTGGGCTGCCAGGAGGCGGTGGGCTGCCACGATGCGGTCGGTTCCGCGCCGGGGCGCTGGGGCGGTTCCGCGCTCGGACGCGGGTAGACGGTGGCCTGTCCAGTCGCGTCCGCCGGTGCTGGGCGCATATGGACCGTCGCCTCGCCCGCCGGATCAACCGGAGCCGACCGCAGGCTCACTGTCCGCTCCCCCGCCCTGCTGTCCGGAGCCGCCACGAAGTGAACAGTCGCCTCACCTGTGTCGTCTGCCCGGCCTGGGCGGATGTGCACGGTCGGCTCGGCATCGGGCGGTGTCGCCGTGGCCGAGGCGGCGAGGTCTGCGGTGCGGTCGTCCCCGCCGGGGATCGCCGTCAGGTGGACTGTGGGTTCGGCGGTGGGTGGCTGGGCGGCCCCCGCCCCGGGTAGGTGGACGGTGGGCTCCGACCTGCCGGTCGCCGCCGGGGTGTCGACGGCGAGCCGGACGGTCGGCTCCGCGCTCTCGATGACCAGTGCCGTCGTCGGCTCCCCACCCTCGGCAGCCGGCTCCGCCTGCATGACGGCGAGCGGCACCGTCGAGTCGGCGTCGGCTCGGGGCCGGGTGAGATGAACGGTGGGCTCGGCGGCGTCCGCGTCGCCGGTGAGCGGCAGGGCGCGGGTGGGCAGCGCCTCGGTGGGCTCGTCGGGGCGGGTCACGCCGACCGTCCCCGGGACGGGCTGCGGTGCGGGGCAGCGGGCACTGTCGTACTCCTAGCCGGGGGTGCAGTCGTGGTAGAGCGTCACGTACACCGGTGACGTCGAGGTGGTCGTGTTGCCGGCGGCGTCGGCGGCGGTGACCCGGATGGGGATGCGGGCGCTGCGCTTGGGCGTGGACAGCGGGCCGAGCGTGCCGGTGAACACGCCGCGCCCGGCGGCGGCCATCCGGATCGTGCCGGTGGCGCCGTCGACGGTGTAGCCGAAGGTGACCGTGAGCGCGGCCGGGCCGCTGCGGTCGTCGGTGACGGTGGCGGTGACGGTGCTGCTCTTGGCGCCGTAGGGGCAGCCCTTCGGGTCCAGCTCGCCCGGGTCGGCACTCACGCCGTCCACGACCGGCGCCGTCACGTCCGGTGGCGGCGGGCTGGTGGTGCGCGACGCGCTGGGGGTGGGTGTGCCTGTTCGGGTCGGCGTCCCCGTCGGATCGGGGGTGGCCGACGGCGCGGGAGGCGGCGGCGTGGCGGACACGGTGGACGGGCTGGGCGTCGGTGACGGGCTGGGTGTCTCGGCGTCGGTCGGGTCCGGTACGGGTGCGCCGGTGGTGGCGGGGGCGGCGCTCGCCGGGCCGGTCGGGCCCGCGGCGGACGTGTCGTCGTGGGCGGCGTAGCTGTAGCCTGCGCCGCCGGCCAGGACGGCGGCGGCCAGGGCACCGGCGGCGAGGACGGTACGGGTGCGGCCCTTACGGAACCGTCCGCCCCGGCCGGTGGTGGTCGTGCCGAGTTCGGTGTGCGCGACGGCGGTGGCGCCCTCGGCCCGGTCCGGGAACGGCCACAGCGCGGCCAGCAGCAACGCCCGCCGAGCCAGCTCGCGCAGCCCGCGTTCCTCCCATTCCGGGCCGTAGCCGGTGCCGGCGACCCGTTCCAGCAGCTCCAGGAACGCCTCGGCGGACGGCGGGCGCTCGTCGGGACGTTTGGCCATGCCGTGGCGCAGCAGTTCGTGCACCGGCGGGGGTGCCGCCTCGGCGGGGATCGGCGCGCTGGCGTGCTGGTCGCGCAGGGAGAGCAGGTCCGGTCCCTGGTACGGGGGGCGGCCGGTGAGGCACTCGAAGAACGTGGCGGTGGCGGCGTAGACGTCGCACGCGGGGCCGGCCGGGGCGCCGGTCCACTGCTCGGGGGCCATGTAGCGGGGCGTGCCGGACACTGTGGTGTCGGAGCCCTGGCCGATCGGCATGGCGATGCCGAAGTCGGCGAGCTTGCTCAGCCCGGCGCCGGTGACCAGCACGTTCTCCGGTTTGTAGTCGCGGTGCACGACACCGTGGGTGTGTGCGGCGGCCAGACCGGCGAGTGAGCCCTTGAGGACGCAGAGCGCGGCCTCGGGTGTGGTCGGGCCGTGTTCGCGCAGCATCTGGCGCAGTGAGACGCCGTCGACCAGTTCCATCACGATGGCGGCGCCGTGCGGGCTCTCCACGTACTCGTAGAGGCGGCTGACGTGCGGGTCGTCGATCTCGCCGAGGAGCCGGGCCTCGGTGCGGAACGCGGTCCGGAACGCCGAGTCCTCGCCCAGGTCGCGGATCAGGTACTTGATCGCGACGGGGGTGCCGGTGGCGTCGTGGGTGGCGAGCACGACGCTGCCCGACGCGCCGGCACCGAGCCGGCGGACCGGGGTGTATCCGGACAGTTCCCAGCCGCTCATGCGACAGACTCCACGGCGTCCCACGGGCGGATGTCGGACGCCGCCTCGCTCGTCATTCTCACCGTGGCGCAGCCGACGGCCATCGCCGCAACGGCTGTTTCCGGACGCCAGTCGGCGCCCGGTTCCCCGCGCGGCGCCTCACCGCGCGGCAGGTGGTCGGTATCGGACACACCGTCACGATTACCAGACCCCGGCAACAGCCGTCACCTCGTCGATCATGAAGTTGACAGGGACAAAGAGGACGGATCCCGCCGTCAACTTCATGATCGACGGAGAGGGGGCACGGCGGGATCCGTCCTCTTTGTCCCTGTCAACTTCATGAT
>NZ_LEKG01000114.1:0-23777 GCF_001029515.1 Micromonospora sp. RV43
GGGAGGCACGGGTGTCACAGGAGGGTTCCGCCGCCCGGGACGACGAGGCCGCGGACGTGAACACCTCCGGCTCCCCCACCGGCGACGCGAGGCCCGCAAGCGGCACCACGGGCACCGCGAGTGAGACCACGCGCACCGCGGAGCACGCGCGGACCGGCACCGGCATGAGCGGCGAGCGGCCCGTCGACGTCGAGCCGGGTGAGTTCGAGCCGAGCGGGCGCTTCGGCGTACCGGGGCGGCCGCTGCGGCGCAGCGCCTTCCTGGTCGGGTTCACCGGCGCGCTCGGCGTGCTGCTCGCGTACGCGTTGTTCCTGGGCATCCGCAACGCCGCCGGCATCCTGGTGCTCGTGGTGATCGCGCTGTTCCTCGCGGTCGGCCTGCACCCGGCGGTGGTCCGGCTGCGCAAGTGGGGCCTGCCGCGCGGGCTGGCGGTGGCGGTGGTGACGCTCACCGTGGTGCTGCTGATCGTCGCCGGCCTGCTGGCGCTGGTGCCGCCGGTGGTGACCCAGTCCGGCCAGTTCCTCCAGCAGCTACCCGGCTACGTCGAGGAGCTGCGCCGCAATCCCACTGTCAACGACCTGGTGATCCGGTACGACGTGATGGAGCGGGTCCAGGCGGCGGCGAACGCGGACACGATCGGGCGGGCGCTCGGCGGCGTGCTCGGCGGGGCACAACTGATCTTCGGGACGATCTTCCGCCTGCTCACGGTGCTGGTGCTGACGATCTACTTCCTGGCGTACTTCGACAAGCTGCGCGAACTCGGGTACGCGATGGTGCCGCGCTCGCGCCGGCAGCGGGTCCGGCTGATCGGCGACGAGATCCTCACCCGGGTCGGCGCGTACATGGTCGGCGCGCTCGCCATCGCGGTGCTGGCCGGGGTGACGACGTTCGTGTTCGCGCTGGCGGTCGGCCTGCCGTACCCGTTCGCCCTCGCCGTGGTGGTCGCGGTGACCGACCTGATCCCGCAGATCGGCGCGACGCTCGGCGCGGTGGTGGTGACGCTCGTCGGGCTCGCCACGGACCTGCCGGTGGGCATCGCCTGCCTGGTGTTCTTCGTGCTCTACCAGCAGGTGGAGAACTATCTGATCTACCCGAAGATCATGCGCCGGGCGGTGTCGGTCAACGAGGTGGCGGCGTTGCTCGCCGCGCTGCTCGGGGTGGCGCTGCTGGGCGTGGTGGGCGCGCTCATCGCGATCCCCACCGTGGCCGCGTTGCAGCTGATCCTGCGCGAGGTGGTGCTACCCCGCCAGGACGCCCGCTGAGCGGTTACTCGGCGCGCCGCTGGGCCGGGCCGGGAACCGGGGTGTCCGCGAACGCGGCGACGGTGCGGTCGGCGTACGCGCTGACGTCGCCGGTCTCCATCGGGCCGTCCCAGGTGGTCGGCAGCGGCAGCGGTACGCCGGGGGCGACCCGCCGGACGATCTCGTCCAGCACCTTCTCCGCGTCGCCGACCCAGAGGTGCTTGGCGCCGTCCACGCCCACCACCTCGGCCTGCGGCACGGCGGTGAACCGCTCCCGGGCCTCCTCCGGGCGCAGGTAGTCGTCGAACTCGGGGACCAGCGCGGTGAGCGGCTTACCCGTCTCGGCCCAGACCCCCAGGTCCTCCGGCGCGGAGTAGCGCAGCGGCGGGGAGAGCAGGATCGCGCCGGCCACCGCCGGGTCGCAGCCGTACTTCAGCGCCAGGTCGGTGCCGAACGACCACCCGACCAGCCAGATGTTCGGCAGCTCGTGGAACTCGGCGTACTCGATCGCGGCGGCCACGTCGAACTTCTCGCCGACCGCGCCGTCGAACGTTCCCTCGCTGGTGCCGCGGACGCTGCTGGTCCCCCGGGTGTTGAACCGGAGCACTGCGAGGCCGGCCAGCGCGGGCAGCCGCCAGGCCGCCTTGCGGAACACGTGGCTGTCCATCATCCCGCCGTGGGTGGGCAGCGGGTGCAGGCAGACGAGCGTGGCGGCCGGTTCGCGGTCCAGCGGCCGGGCCAGCTCGCCGACGAGCGTCAGCCCGTCGGCGGTGTGCAGCTCGATGTCCTCCCGGTGACCGGGCAGGATCGACGACGCGCGAATCGGAGTGCTCACGCCTGCCAGTCTCCCGCGTCGGCGGCCCCGCCGCCCAGCGGGACGGGAACCGGGTGATCCAGATCGCTCAGCCGTAGCGCGGGGCGCCCCGGCCGCGCTGGAGGTTCGGCCCGCGCCGGTCCCGGGCCCGCCAGCAGCCGGAGTGCCAGTGCCGGCGGTCGGTCAGGTCACCCCGGTCGTCGGCCGGCCAGGCCACCAGATGTGCCACGCCGGGACGGATCTCCTGGTCACAGCCGGGACAGCGGTACGTCTTGACTGATGCCCCGCCGCTGATCGCGCGTACCTGCCAGTCGCCGTCGCGCCACTGCTGCACGGTCGGCACGCCGTGGCGGGCACGCTCGGCGTCCAGGCCGGGGTTCTCCTCCCGGCGAGGGCGGTTGCGACGAGGGCTCACGGTCACCAAGCGTACGGTCCGCCGGCCGGACCGGCCCGGGTCGGGCGGTCCGGCCGACGGGCGGCCGCTCAGTCCCAGGTCTCCGGACGGGTCGGGTCAGGCGCCACCTGCACGCCACCCAGCACGAGCGCCGCGTCGAGTTTGTCGAACCCCTGCTCCGGCCAGCCGTAATCGGCGAGCAGGCGCGACTTCGGCACGCCCAGCAGCTCGACCCGGCCCTGTTCCGGGTAGAGGTGGGCGGGCCGCCCGGCGATCGTCATGTTGCCGTCCACCGTGCGGGGCGAGATCTCGGCCGCGTACTGGTAGGAGACGCTCATCGTCCGGGTGGAGGTGCCGACGATGCCGAACCGGGCGGTCACCAGCCGCGGGAAGCCGGTCACGTCGACCCGGCAGCCGGCAACCCGGGCGCCGTCCGGCACGGTCGTGAGGCGGACGGGCGCACCGCAGCGGCGCGCCTCGGTCAGCCGCAACGCCTCCACCGCGACGGTCAGCGCCGTGTCCTGCGGCGCCCACACGCTGGCCCGCGCGTACAGGCCGGGGGCCGGCTTCCACTGCCGGACCTGGATCGGCAGCCCGTCGACGGTCGTGCTGCTGGTCCGGCCGTCGAACGCCGCTTCCTCGGCGAACATACTGATCTTGAAGGGCACCCCCTCGGCGCCGGACTCCCGTAGCGTCCGCGACGAGCGCGCCAGCTCGACGGTGACCTCTCGCCCGCCGCCGACGTCCAGCTGGGCGCTCTCCAGGCCCTGCGCCACCTCCCAGCGCAGGTAGCGGACCTTGGTGGTGTCGACGCCGAAGTGCAGCACTCCGGCATCGGTGCCGACGACCTCCGGCGCGGCCGCCGCTCCCGGCGCGGCCGGCATCAGCGGTGGCGCCGCCTCGGCCGGGATGGCCGGGGCAGCCGGGCCGGTGAACGGCCGGTCCAGGCCCGGCAGGGCCGGGACGACGGCGAGGCCGCCGAGCAGCGCGACCAGGGCGAGACCGCCACCGAGCACGGCCCGGCGACGGCGTAGCCGACGACGGCCACCCGTCACGGCCCCGGCGGTCAGCCGGTCGATGTCCACGTCTCCTTCGGCCTGCTCCCGCAGCACCGAGGCGATCCGCTGGTCGAGGTCGGTCACGGCCGGCTCCCCTTGGTCATCGGGACGCCGCAGCGCTCCCGGAGGTGGGCGAGCGCCCGCATCGCGTGGGTGCGGACGGTGACCGGGGAGCAGTCGAGGATCTGGGCGATCGTGGCGTCGTCGAGATCCTCGTAGTAGCGCAGCACCAGCACGGCGCGCTGGCGGTCCGGGAGGGCGCGGATCAGCCCCCACATCTCGTCCCGGTCCGCCGCCTCGCCACCGAGGTCGCCGCGCTGGGGCCGGTCGGCGAACGTGTCCACCGCCAGCTCGCGGTTGGACCGCCGCCGCCACCAGGACGTGTTCGCGTTGACGAGCATCCGGCGCACGTACACGTCGGGCCGGTCGGCCCGGGCGATCCTCCGCCAGTGCACGTACGCGCGGGCCAGCACGTCCTGCGTCAGGTCCTCGGCCCGGTGTGTGTCGCCGGTGAGCAGCCGGGCCAGGCGCAACAGCGCTGGGCCGCGGCTGCCGACGTACTCCTCGAATGTCACACCAGGAAGACGCCGTCACCGCCGCCGGGCGTTGACCGGGATCAGCGCCGGGTGTGGTCGCGGAAGCCCCGGCCGGACTTGCGGCCCAGGTAGCCGGCCGTGACCAGGTGCTCCAGCAGCGGGGCCGGGGCGAAGCCGGGCTCGCGCAGCTCCAGGTACAGCTCCCGCTGGATGGCCAGCGAGACGTCCAGGCCGACCACGTCGAGCAGCTCGAACGGACCCATCGGGTAGCCGCAGCCCAGCTTCATCGCGTAGTCGATGTCGTCGGCGGTCGAGTAGCTGGCCTCCAGCATCTTCACCGCGTCGTTCAGGTACGGGAACAGCAGCGCGTTGACGATGAAGCCGGACCGGTCGCCGCAGACCACGCCGGTCTTGCCGAGCTTCGCGCAGACCGCGCGGGCGGTGGCCGACGTCTCGGTGGAGGTGCGGATGGTCTGCACGATCTCCACCAGCGG
Source organism: Micromonospora sp. RV43 (assembly GCF_001029515.1). Classification (NCBI taxonomy): domain Bacteria; kingdom Bacillati; phylum Actinomycetota; class Actinomycetes; order Micromonosporales; family Micromonosporaceae; genus Micromonospora; species Micromonospora sp. RV43. Next base: position 4,538 of record NZ_LEKG01000114.1, read on the forward strand.
CATGATCGGCGCCGGGTTGAAGAAGTGCAGGCCGACCACGTCGGCGGGGCGCTGGGTCGCCATCGCCACGTCGATCACCGGCAGCGACGAGGTGGTGGTGGCGAGCACGACGCCCGGCTTGCAGATCTCATCGAGGCTGGCGAACAGCGCCTTCTTGACGCTCAGCTCCTCGATCACGGCCTCGACCACCAGGTCGACGTCGGCCAGGTGCTCCAGCGTCGCGGACCAGGTGATCCGGCCCAGCGCGTCGTCCCGGTCGGTCTCGCTGAGCTTGCCGCGTACCACGCCCTTGTTCAGCGAGGTCTTGACCGCCTCGCAGACCTTCGCGGACTTCTCCGCGCCCCGGGTCACCGAGATGACCTCGTACCCGGCCTTGGCGAACACCTCGATGATGCCGGTGGCCATGGTGCCGGAGCCGACCACGCCGACCTTCGCGATGGCGCGGGCGCCGTCGGCGAGCGCGGCGTCCGCGGCGAGCGGCGTGTACTCGTCGGGTACGACCTTCGGCGAGCCGGGCCGCTCGTAGGTGTAGAAGCCGCGGCCGGACTTGCGGCCCAGCAGCCCGGCGGTGACCATCTGCTTGAGCAGCGGGGCGGGGGCGTGCCGCCGGTCCCGGCCGCCGCGCCGGTACATGGTGTCGAGGATCTCGTACGCGGTGTCCAGGCCGATCAGGTCCATCAGCGCCAGCGGGCCCATCGGCAGACCGCAGCCGAGCTTCATGGCGGCGTCGATGTCCTCGCGGGTGGCGTAGCGGGCCTCGAACATGCCGACCGCGTGGTTCAGGTAGCCGAACAGCAGCGCGTTGGCGATGAAGCCGGCCCGGTCGCTGATCGTCACGTCGACCTTGCCGAGCCGCTCGCAGAGCGCCTCCACGTCGGCGACCACGTCGGCGGAGGTGACCACCGTGCGGACCACCTCGACCAGCTTCATCACCGGGGCCGGGTTGAAGAAGTGGATACCGATGACCTGGTTGGGCCGGGTGGTGGCGACGGAGATCTCGGTGACGCTCAGCGAGGACGTGTTGGTGGCCAGGATCGCCTCGGGCTTGCAGACCCGGTCCAGCTCGGCGAAGATCCGCTGCTTGAGGTCCAGGTGCTCGGGCACCGCCTCGATCACCAGGTCCACGTCGTGCAGCGCGTCCAGCCCGACCCGGAAGTCGACCCGCGCGAGCAGGGCGTCCCGCTCGGCCTCGGCGAGCTTGCCCTTGGCGACCGCCCGGTCGGTGGAGCCGGTGAGCGTGGCCCGGCCGCGTTCCAGCGCCGCGTCGGAGATCTCGACGGCTGTGACGTCGACGCCGTTGCGGGCGAACACCTCCACGATGCCGGCACCCATGGTGCCCAGACCCACCACGCCCACCCTGGTGAACTCCCGCGCCACGACCGGCCTCCCCTGGCTCGACTCCGCCGTCCGCGACATGAACGGCCGCTAAGGTTATGCGCCGGAGTCTGCCACGTGACGCTGTGTTGTCGAGACGCCGTGGGATATTTCACGCACCGCGCCTCACCCGGTGGCGTTCTCCCCGGCCAGCGCCAGCAGTTCGGCGACGAACTCCGCCGGCCGCTCCAGGTGCGGGCTGTGCCCGCAGCCGGGCAGCACCACCTCGCGGTACGTCCCGCCGGCCGCCGCGTACCGGTCCAGCACCGCGCGGGTCTGCCCCACCATCGGCTGCGGCGGGCACTCCGCCTCACCCGGCCAGCCGGGCACCACGCCGAGCCGGCCGAGGTACGCCAGGTCGAACAGCGAGGTGTCCGAGACGATCACGTCGGCGTCCCCGCGTACCCAGGTCACCGGCGGCTTGACCGGCACGGCGACCAACTCGTCGGCGAGCCGGAAGTGGGCCGGGGCCAGCGCGTTGAGGACGCCGCGCGGCCCGGCGGCGGTCCCCGGCCAGTGCGCCGAGGCGACGGCCGTGCCCGGGTAGTTGTCGTCGCCGGTGGCGGTGGTCAGCATGCTCTCCAGCAGCAGGTCCTCGTCGTCGCCGAGTGACGCCGGGTCGGCCACGTACGCGGCGCGCAGCACCGCCCGCGGGCTGGTCGGGCCGTCCGCGCTCCGGTCACCGGCGGCGAGCCGGGCCACGAAGTCGGGGTTCGCGCCACCGGCGCCGGTGCCGGCGAAGTCGGGCGTGGTGGGGGTGCCGTCGAGGTCCCGGGTGCCGCCGAAGCCGTACGGGGACACCGGCGCCTCCAGCAGCAGCGCGGCCACCCGGTCGGGGTGGCCGACGAGCAGCCGCATCGCCACGCCGCCGCCCAGCGAGTGCCCGGCCACCACCGGCCGGGCGCCGGGCGCGAACAGCCTCGGGGCGTCCAGCAGCGCGGCCACGTCGTCGGCGAAGTCGTCGAGCCCTCGGGTGGCGTCGACAGGCGCGGTGTCGGTCTCGCCGTAGCCGCGCAGGTCGGGGGCGACCACCCGCAGCGTCTCCGGCAGCCGGGCGAGCAGCGGTTCCCAGAACGCGGAGGAGGAGACGTTGCCGTGCACCAGCAGCACCGGTACGCCGTCCGGTGGACCGGCCACGCGGACCGCCTGGGTGATGCCGTTGGCCTGGACGGTGAGCCGTGCGCTGCGCATCCGCGCATGCTGGCACGGGCACCGGCCCCCGGTCCATGTGCCCCACCGACACACCGGCCCGCCGAGAGGTGGGCGCCGGACCACCCCGCCCCCTCACCGCGTCGATCATGAGGTTGACGGCGACATATCGGACGCAGAACGCCGCCAACTTCATGATCGACCGGGCCTGGGAGCCCAACCCGTCAGCGGCCCCGAGGGCCCGGCGGATGCCCGGAGGTCTAGCTGACGTCGGCCGGCTGCGCCTCGCGCGCCTCGATCGGCTGGCGCGGCCCGGGGACGGGCAGCGGCAGGGTGGGACGCTGGTCGCGGCGCAGCGCGCCGAAGCTCATCCCGACCGGGTCGGTCCGGGCCACGCCCGGGTCGTAGAGGCGCAGGTCGGTGCGGCCCAGCCGGACCACGTCGCCGTCGGCGATCGCCACGCTGCCGGTGACCCGGGTGTCGTTGAGCCAGGTCCCGTTGGTCGAGCCGAGGTCGGTGAGCATCACCCCCTCCGGGGTGGCCCGGACGGTGGCGTGCCGCCGGCTCAGGTGCGGGTCGGCGAGCACGATGTCGGCGGTCGGCGCACGGCCGATCACCTGCGCGTCCTGGCCGACCCGGAACGTGAGCCCCCGCATCGCCCCGCCCGACACCGTCAGCAACGGCATCAGCTCAGGATGCTCCTCCATGGACAGTCGACCTCCACCCCACATCGCCCCGCGGCGTCAGCCTGCCACCTCACCGTAGTGGCTTGCACCACCGCGCGGTCACCCCCGCGACCCCGGCCGGTCATCTCCCGTTCGCCGTTTCGGACGGCACTTCCGTCGATGCGACGGCTGATCGTCGGCGCAGCGTACGGCGCGTTCGACACCTACCGGCGAGTAATCCTCGGGTCTAGACTTCGGCCATGACCGCTGTACACGTGCCGGGCGCCCCGCTCATCTCCGAGGGTCTATTGGTCTCGACCAGCCCGGCCACCGGCGCCGAGGCAGGCAGATTCCCGCTGGCCGACGAGGCGGACGTGCGCGCCGCTGTCGACCGCGCCCGGGCGGCCGGCGACTGGTGGGCCGGGCTCGGCTTCGCCGGCCGGCGGGACCGCCTCCAGCGCTGGCGCGGCGTGCTCGCCCGGCGGATCGAGGAGCTGGCCGACCTGATGCACACCGAGGGCGGCAAGCCGGTCGGTGACGCCGTGGTGGAGATCCTCACCGCGCTGGAGCACATCGACTGGGCGGCCCGCAACGCTCAGCGGGTGCTCGGGCCGCGCCGGGTCCGCTCCCGCCTGATCCTCGCCGAGTTCACCGGTCACCTCGAATACCAGCCGTACGGCGTGGTCGGCGTCATCGGCCCGTGGAACTACCCGGTCTTCACGCCGATCGGCTCCGCCGCGTACGCGCTCGCGGCCGGCAACGCCGTGGTGTTCAAGCCGAGCGAGTACACCCCGGCGGTCGGTCAGTGGCTGGTCGACCGGTTCGCCGAGGTGGTGCCGGAGCAGCCGGTGTTCCAGGCGGTGCACGGGTTCGGCGCGGTCGGTGCCGCGCTGTGCCGCGCCGGGGTCGGCAAGGTCGCGTTCACCGGCTCGACCGCCACCGCGAAGCGGGTGATGGCCGCCTGCGCCGAGTCGCTCACGCCGGTGCTGCTGGAGGCCGGCGGCAAGGACGCGATGATCGTGGACACGGACGCCGACCTGGACGCCGCGGCGGAGGCGTGCGTGTGGGGCGGGCTCACCAACGCCGGCCAGACGTGCATCGGCATCGAGCGGGTCTACGCGGTCGACCAGGTCTTCGACACCTTCGTGGAGAAGGTGGTGGCGAAGGCCGGGCGGCTCACTGTGGGCGCCGACGGGTCCGACCTCGGCCCGATCACCATGCCGTCGCAGATCGACATCATCCGCCGGCACATCGACGACGCGCTCAGCCGGGGCGGCCGGGCCGTGCTCGGCGGCCCGGAGGCGGTCCAGCCGCCGTACGTGCACCCGACGGTGCTCGTCGACGTGCCGGAGGACTCGGCCGCCGTGCAGGAGGAGACGTTCGGCCCGACGCTCGTGGTCAACCGCGTCCGCGACGTGGACGAGGCGGTCGAGCGGGCCAACGCGCTGCCGTACGGGCTCGGGGGTTCGGTCTTCGGCCGGGCGCGGGCGGTGGCGGTGGCGCGGCGGCTGCGCTCCGGGATGGCCTCGGTCAACTCGGCACTGACGTTCGCCGGCATGTCGACGCTGCCGTTCGGCGGCACCGGCGAATCCGGCTTCGGCCGCATCCACGGCGAGGAGGGGCTGCGCGAGTTCGGCCGGCCCAAGTCGGTCACCCGCCGCCGGGCCCGGTCGCTGCTGCCGGCGATGACGTTCGAGCGCACCCCGGCCGACGTCGCCCGCCTGGTCAAGATCGCCAAGCTGATGTACGGCCGGGGCCGCTGAGGCGGCGCCTCAGAACAGCGTCAGCTCGTCGCGCTCGATGCCGCGCAGCTTGTCGTAGTCGACCACCACGCACCGGATCCCCCGGTCGGTGGCGAGCACCCGCGCCTGCGGCTTGATCTCCTGCGCGGCGAACACGCCGGCCACCGGCGCGAGCAGCGGATCGCGGTTCATCAGCTCCAGGTAGCGGGTGAGCTGCTCCACGCCGTCGATCTCGCCGCGCCGCTTCACCTCCACCGCCACCGCGCCGCCGACCGCGTCCCGGCAGAGCAGGTCGACCGGCCCGATCGCGGTCATGTACTCGCGCCGGACCAGCGTGTACCCCTCCCCCAGCGTCGCCGGGTTCGCGGCGAGCAGCTCCTGGAGGTGCGCCTCGACGCCGTCCTTGCGCAGGCCCGGGTCCACGCCCAGCTCGTACGAGGTGTCCTGGAAGATCTCCTCCAGCGTGATGCGCAGCTCCTCGCCGGCCTTGTTCACCACCCGCCAGACGCCGGGCGCCTCCTCCAGCCGGCAGGGCGGGCTCATCCAGTTCAACGGCTTGTAGGCCCGGTCGTCCGCATGGATCGACACCGACCCGTCCGCCTTCACCATGAGCAACCGGGTAGCCGGGGGCAGGTGGGCCGAGAGCCGTCCGACATAGTCCACCGAGCACTTCGCAATCACCAACCGCACCCGCCGAGGGTAGCCGAGGCCCCCGCGGACGCCGACGAGCGCCACTGGCGTACCGGTGCCATATTGAGATCGTGCTCGAAGTCCTCACCGGTTCCGGCCTGGCCGCCTCGGCGGGCCTGAACGCCTACATCCCGCTGCTGCTGATGGGGCTGCTGTCCCGCTACACCGATCTGGTCGAGCTGCCGAGCGGCTGGCAGTGGCTCGGCAACGGCTGGGTGGTGCTGATCCTCGCCGTGCTGCTCGCGGTCGAGGTGGTGGCCGACAAGGTGCCAGTGGTCGACCACGTCAACGACGTGGTGCAGACGGTGGTCCGGCCGACCGCGGGCGGGCTCGCGTTCGGCGCGGGCGCCGGCTCGGAGACGGTCACAGTGAGCGACCCGGACACGTTCTTCTCCACCCATCAGTGGGTGCCGGTGGTGGTCGGCGTGCTGATCGCACTCGGCGTGCACCTGCTCAAGGCCGCCGCCCGGCCGGTCATCAACGCGACCACGGCAGGCGTGGGCGCGCCGGTGGCCAGCACCGCCGAGGACGCGACGAGCGTCGTCATGTCGGTGGTGGCGCTGCTGCTGCCGGTGCTGGTGCTGGTGTTCCTGGTCGCCCTGGTGTTCTTCGTACCGTGGCTGTTCCGCCGCCGCCGGGAGCGGCGCCGCGAGCGCGCCGCGGCCCGCGCGGCCGGCTTCCGGGTCTGACCCGCACCGACTCCCGAAACCCCTAAAATCGGGTCAAGACACCCAAGGAGGTACGGGAGATGACCGCGTCGTTGGAGATGCCCCGGGTCCAGGAGTGCGCCGTCCGGTCCTGCGCCTACAACCACACGAACGACTGCCACGCGTTCGCCATCACGATCGGCAGCAGCGACCACGCGCACTGCCACACGTTCGTGGAGATGCCGGTGCGCGGCGGCCTCGACCAGTTGGTCGCGCAGGTGGGCGCGTGCTCGCGCGCCGACTGCCGGCACAACGCCGACCTGGAGTGTCACGCCCCGGCCATCACCGTCGGCCCCGACATGGACATGGCCGACTGCATGACCTACGAGAGCCGCTGACCCGCCCGCGCGGACGCGGCGCCTGCTTGCGGGCGCCGCTTTCGCGCGCGGTTGTTAAGGCGGTTGTTAAGAAGGGGCCCCTTGCCTACCGGAGGCGTTAATAAGGGGCCCTTCCTTTCACGACAGGGTGTTCGCCTCGCGGATCACTGTGACCAGATCGTCGATGATGCCGGTGAGCGCGAAGTCCTTCGGCGTGAACACCCGGGCCACCCCGGCTGCCCGCAGCGCCTCGGCGTCGGCGGCCGGGATGATCCCGCCCACCACCACCGGCAGGTCGCCCCGCCCGGCCGCGCGCAGCCCGTCCAGCACCGCCGGCACTGCGGCCAGGTGCGAGCCGGAGAGCACGGAGAGGCCGACCAGGTCGACGTCCTCCTCCACCGCCGCCGCCACGATCTGCCCGGCGGTCAGGCGGATGCCCTGGTAGACCACCTCGAAGCCGGCGTCGCGGGCGCGTACCGCGATCTGCTCCGCGCCGTTGGAGTGCCCGTCCAGCCCCGGCTTGCCGACCAGCAGCCGCAGCCGCCCGCTGCCCAGCTCCCGGGCGGTCGCGACGACCCGCTCCCGCACCCCGGCGAGGGTCGCGTCACCGGCTGTCCCGACCGCCCCGGCCAGGCCGGTCGGCGCGCGGTACTCGCCGTACACCCGGCGCAGCGCGCCCGCCCACTCGCCGGTGGTGACACCGGCCCTGACACATCCGAGCGTCGCCGGCATCAGGTTCGCCGTGGTGCCGGCATCGGCGCGCAGCCGGTCCAGCGCCGCCTCGACCGCCGCCGCGTCCCGGTCGGCCCGCCACCGGCGTACGCCGTCGGTGGCCGCCTCCTCGACGGCCGGGTCCACCTGCTCGATCGCCTCCGCGCCGGCCGCTGTGAGCGGCGACGGCTCGGTCTCGGTGAACCGGTTGACGCCGACCACCACGTCCGAGCCGGACTCCATCCGGCGGCGCCGGTCGGCGAGCGAGGCCACCAGCGCGCTCTTGAGGTAGCCGGACTCGACGGCCGTGACCACGCCGCCCATCTCCAGCACCTTCTCCAGCTCGACCCGGGCACCGGAGACGATCTCGTCGACCAGCGCGGTCATCACGTGTGAGCCGGCGAACAGGTCCGGATACTCCAGCAGGTCCGACTCGTACGCCAGCACCTGCTGCATGCGCAGCGACCACTGCTGGTCCCACGGGCGGGGCAGGCCCAGCGCCTCGTTCCAGGCGGGCAGCTGCACCGCGCGGGCACGGGCGTCGCGGGACAGCGTGACGCCGAGCATCTCCAGCACGATCCGCTGGATGTTGTTCTCCGGCTGCGCCTCGGTCAGGCCCAGCGAGTTGACCTGGACGCCGTAGCGGAACCGGCGCTGCTTCGGGTTCTCCACGCCGTAGCGGTCGCGGGTGATCTCGTCCCAGAGCGCGCCGAACGCGCGCATCTTGGCGATCTCCTCGACGAAGCGCACCCCGGCGTTGACGAAGAACGAGATCCGCTGGACGACGTCGCCCATCCGCTCGGGCGGCACCTGACCGGAGTCGCGCACGGTGTCCAGCACGGCGACGGCGGTGGCCAGCGCGAAGCCGACCTCCTGCACCGGCGTCGCGCCGGCCTCCTGGAGGTGGTACGAGCAGATGTTCACCGGGTTCCACCGGGGCATCTCGCGCAGCGTGTACGCGATCACGTCGGCGGTCAGCCGCAGCGAGGCCGCCGGCGGGAAGATGTACGTCCCCCGGGACAGGTACTCCTTGATGATGTCGTTCTGCGTGGTGCCGGCGCAGCGGCTCAGCTCCGCGCCCTGCTCGGCGGCGACGGTGCCGTAGAGGCCGAGCAGCCACATCGCCGGGGCGTTGATGGTCATCGAGGTGTTCATCTCGGCCAGCGGGATGCCCTCGAACAGCGCCCGCATGTCACCCAGGTGCGCCACCGGCACGCCGACCCGGCCCACCTCGCCGGCGGCCAGCTCGTGGTCCGGGTCGTACCCGGTCTGGGTGGGCAGGTCGAAGGCGACCGACAGGCCGGTCTGCCCCTTCGCCAGGTTGCGGCGGAAGAGCGCGTTGGTGGCCGCGGCGGAGGAGTGCCCGGCGTACGTGCGCATCACCCACGGGCGGTCCCGCTCGGGCAGCCGTCCCGGCATCGCGTCGTCCATGGCCGGAGTTTAAGTTACCGTTCAGTAAAAGGGAGTGTGGAAAACCACACAACCCGATGCCCGCACCGGTGGGCCGGCGGGCGGCCGGCCCACCGTACGGGTCATTCGCTGCGGGCGGTCTCCGGGCCGGTGATCCGTTCCAGCAGCGGCAGGGTGGCGGCGACGACCGCGAGGCAGCCCAGGACGCCGAGGGCCGTCACCGCGGCGAACCCGATCCCCGGCAGGCGCAGGTCGTACTGCATCTGCGCGCGCAGGAACAACTGCGCGGCGACCAGTCCCATCCCGACCGCGACCACGGCGACGGTCAGCAGCGGCACCACGCTCTCCACTGCTACCACCCGGCGCAGCAGCCGTACCGGGGCGCCGCTGAGCCGGAGCAGGCTGAACGGCCGCTTCCGTTCACTGAGGCCGGCCGCCACTGCGACGGCCACGCTGCATCCGGCGAGCACGAGACCGGCCACCACGACGATGTCGGCCAGCCGCTGCCAGCCCCGCATGGTGTCGGCGAAGTCGGCCTCGAAGTCGCCTGGCACGTTCGGCGCCACGAAGAAGGCGGGGAACGCCGCTTCGAGGACCGTCCGGGCCCGCTCCACAGCGACCGGGTCCGCCGCCTCGACCGCCACCGAGCCCGCCGGGAGCCCCGCGAGGGCCGCCGGGTCCACCGGGGACGACGGCCAGATCCGGTCGGCCGAGGCGGACCCCCGCCAGGGGATCAGGTCCGGCGGCACCTCGGCGACGCTCGCCCCCGGAGCGCACCGTCCGTAGGCGGGCGGGATGTCCGCGCAGGCGATCACGCCGAAGTCGCGGCCGTTCTCGCGTACCGGGTTCTCCCGCACGAGCACCGGGTTGCGGACGCCGGGAATCGCCGCCAGGTCGGCCGGCAGCGTGCCGGGTACCGGCGGGTCGTCCGTCAGCACCATCGACAGCCGGCCGGCCTCCAGGGAACCCCGGGGTGCGGGACCGCGCTCGTACGTGATCGTCCCCATCACCCCGACCGCCACCGTCGTGACGAACAGCGCGAGCATCACCCCGCCCACCGCGCGGAACCCGGCGGCCGGATTGTCGGCGAGCCGGCGCGCGGCGATGAGCGCGGCGGGCCGGCCGGCGCGAGCGGCCATCGCCCGGGCGCCGACCATGGTCAGCCACGGCCCGGCCGCGATCAGCCCGACCATGACCAACAGCAGCGCGGGCAGGAACAGCGCGGTCTGACCGTCCGAGGTGGGCGGCCGGTACACCAGGGCGAAGCCCAGCCCGGCCAGGCCGAGCGCGAGCGGGATCAGCCGGTACACACGGGGCGGCCGGGGCGTGACCCGGCGGGTGACGCCGAGCGGGGAGATCCGGACCCGGCGCAGCGCGATCCAGGCCGCAGCCGCCGCGCCCGCCGGCACGCCCAGCGCCACCACGAGGGCCTCCGGCGCCCCGACGGCCATGTCCTCCGGGAAGAACGGCATGCCGGTGAACGGGATGCCGGCGAGCTGCCCGCGGAGCGCGAAGAACACCGCGAAGCCGACCGCCGCGCCGGCCGCCGCCGCGAGCGCGGCCTCGACGGCCGCGATGGCCGAGATCTGCCGGGGCGTGGCACCGACCAGCCGCATGGCAGCGAACCGCTGCTCCCGGCGGGCGGCGCCGAGCCGGGTCGCCGTGCCGATGAAGACGAGTACGGGGAACAGCAGGCCGCCCGCCACCACGCCGAGGATGAGGTCGACCGCGGCCCCGGGCAGCGGAGCGCTGTTGCCGTCGAGCCGGGTGACCTTCCGGACCTGGTCGAGCCCGCCCACCTGCTCCGGAGTGCCGCCGACCAGGACGAGCAGGGTGTCCGGCGAGGTGAGCGCCGCCGGCCCGACGGCGCCGAGGTCCCGGCCCGGATAGCGGTCGGCGAGCTGGTCGGCGGGGACGGTCGCCAGCAGCTTCCGCAACGCCGGGGAGGCGTAGAACTCGCCGGGCCCCGGGGCTCGGGGAACACCGACCGGCGTGGGCGCGTCCGGGCCGGTCGCGGCGACGTCGACCCGGATGATCTGGTCGCCCCGGAAGTAGTCGGTCCGGGTGGACCACAGCAGCGGGTCGGCGGCCCCGTCGGCCGTCTCCTGCGGGTACATCGACGCGTACCGGGTGAGCTGGGCGTCGGCGGCGTGCACACCGGCGAGCGTGGTGAGCAGCAGCCCGGTGCCCACAGCGACGGCGGCGGCGATGGCGACCAGCCGGACCAGCGCCTCCCGCCCACCGGCGACGGCGAGCCGGAGCGCGAGCCCGATCACGAGACGACCCCGGCGGGGGCGTTGACCCGGCCGTCGCGCACCATGACCTCGCGGTCGGCGTACGCGGCGATGCGCGCCTCGTGCGTCACCAGGACGACAGTGGTGCCACGCTCGCGGGCGGCGTCCACGAGCAGCGTCATCACCTCCTCGCCGGTGAGCGAGTCGAGCGCGCCGGTGGGCTCGTCGGCGAACAGCAGACGGGGCTCGGCGACCAGACCGCGGGCCAGCGCGACCCGCTGGGCCTGCCCGCCGGACAGTTCGCCGGACCGGCGGTGCTCCAGGCCGGCCAGGCCGAGCCGCTCGAACCAGCCCCGGGCGGCGCGCAGCGCCGGAGTGCGGCGGACGCCGCGCAGCAGCAGTGGCAACGCCACGTTCTCCGCCGCGGTGAGTTCCGGCACGAGTTGCCCGAACTGGAAGACGAAGCCGAAGCTGTCGCGGCGCAGCGTGCTGCGGTCGGCCTCGCCGAGGGTGTCGATCCGGGTGCCGTCGAACCGGACCTCGCCGGAGTCGGGGCGCAGGATGCCGGCCAGGCAGTGCAGCAGCGTCGACTTGCCGGAGCCGCTCGGTCCCATCACGGCGACGACCTCACCGGCCGACACGGCGAGGCTCGCGCCGCGCAGGGCGGGTGTCTCGCCGAACGCGTACGTGACGTCCCGGGCCTCGATCATCGGGCTCATGGCCGAACCGCCTTTCTCAGGGCGTCCAGCCGGGCGCCTGTCGTCTCGATCCACCGCAGGTCCGCCTCCAGGTGGTAGAGGCCGTGGTCGGCGAGCATCACGTCGACGAGTTCGCCGCTGCGTTTGATCTCGGTGAGTTCGCGCATCCGGCGCAGGTGGGCGGAGCGCTGGGTGTCCAGGTACTCCTCGGCCGGGCGGTCGAGCATCAGCGCGAGCACGACCTTGGTGAACAACAGGGTCTGGAGGTGCGGTTCCGGCTCGACCGGCTCGGTCAGCCAGTGCTCGACCTCGGTGGCGCCCCGGTCGGTGATGACGTAGCGCTTGCGGTCCGGCCCGGCGCCGGGAGCGACGTCCCCGACCACCACCTTGCCGTCGCGGGCCAGCCGGCTCAGCGTCGAGTAGACCTGCCCGTACGGCAGCGGCTTGCCGCGCCCGAAGAAGGTGTCGTAGTCGCGCTTGAGGTCGTAGCCGTGGCTCGGTTCGCGTTCGAGCAGCCCGAGCAGGGTCAGGGGAACCGTCATGACCGGATACTACACCGAGTGTATACCTCGCGTATATAGCTGACCCGGCAGTGGAACGGGCGACCGCACGACGCACACTTGACGTCATGGAGAACGAGCTCGCGATTTCCGTGCGAGGGCTGCGCAAGGCGTACGGCGACAACGTCGCGGTCGCGTCGGTGGACCTGGACGTCCGCCGGGGCGAGGTGTTCGCTCTGCTCGGCCCCAACGGCGCCGGCAAGACCACCACGGTCGAGATCCTGGAGGGCTACCGGCAGCGCGACGCCGGCGAGGTACGCGTCCTCGGCGCCGACCCCGCCCACCCCGACGCCGGCTGGCGCTCCCGCGTCGGCATCGTGCTCCAGGGCACCGGCGAGTTCGACGAACTCACAGTCGGCGAGGTGGTCCGCCACTTCTCCGGCTTCTACCCCGACGCCGACGACCCGGACAAGGTGGTCGAGCGGGTCGGGCTGGGGGCCAAGGCCAAGGCGCGTACGCACACGCTCTCCGGCGGGCAGAAGCGCCGCCTCGACGTGGCGCTGGGCATCATCGGCCGCCCCGAGCTGCTCTTCCTCGACGAGCCGACCACCGGCTTCGACCCGGAGGCCCGGCGCGAGTTCTGGGAGCTGATCCGGGATCTGTCCGCCGCGGGCACCACGATCGTGCTCACCACCCACTACCTGGACGAGGCCGAGGCGCTCGCCGACCGGGTCGGCGTGATCGCCGCCGGACGGGTGATCGAGGTCGCCCCGCCGAACGCGCTGGGCAACCGGCAGGAGTCGCTCGCGACGGTCTCCTGGCGTACCCCCGACGGGACGCCGGCCTCGGCGGAGACCGCGACGCCGACGGCGCTGGTGGCCGACCTGGCCGCGCGCTTCGGCGGCGAGGTGCCCGGCCTCACCGTGACCCGGCCGACCCTGGAAGACGTCTACCTGCGGATGATCGGACACTCATGACCACCACGACGAAGCCGGCGGCTCCGGTCGCCGCCACCTCCGCCCGGCGGTCCGGGGCGGGCGCGCTGGCGCTGCGTCAGGGGCGGCTGGAGATCACCCAGTTCCTGCGCAGCCGGGAGTCCGTCGTGTTCACGATGGGCTTCCCGATCATCATGATCCTGATCTTCGCGGCGATCTTCAGCGACGAGATCGCGCCCGGGGTCAGCTACACCCAGTACTTCATCACCGGCATGATCGCGACCGGCCTGATGACCGTGAGCTTCCAGAACCTCGGCATCTGGATCCCGATCGAGCGGGACCGGGGCGTGCTCAAGCGCTACCGCGGCACGCCGATGCCGAAATGGGTCTGGTTCGCCGGCAAGGTGATCATGGTGGTGGTCATCGGCATCGCCGAGACCGCGCTGCTGCTCGCCGTCTCGGTGGCGATGTTCGACCTGCAACTGCCGCAGACCACCGGCAAGTGGCTGACGTTCGCCTGGGTCGCCGTCCTCGGCGTCACCGCCTGCACGCTGTGCGGCATCGCCATCTCGTCGCTGGCCCGCACCGCCCGCAGCGGCTCGGCCGTGGTCACCCCGGTCGCGCTGGTGCTCCAGTTCATCTCCGGCGTGTTCTTCGTCTTCACCAGCCTGCCCACCTGGATGCAGCAGGTCGCGGCGATCTTCCCGCTCAAGTGGATGTGCCAGGGGCTGCGCTCGGTCTTCCTGCCGGACAGCTTCGGCGCCCGGGAGCCGGGCGGCTCGTTCGAGCTGGGCACCGTCGCCCTGGTGCTGGGCGCGTGGTGCGTCATCGGCCTGGTGCTCTGCCTGACCACGTTCCGCTGGACCACCAAGCGCGACGGCTGAGGTGTAAGGAAGGGCCCCCTCTTAACGCCTGCGGTAGAGGAAGGGCCCCTTCTTAACACGCGCCTCGCGGTGGCACACTCGCCGGCATGGCATCGACGCTGACCCGGCGTACCCTGCTCGGCGCCGCCGCCGGCGTGGCCGGCGCCGCGGTGGTCGGCGGCCTCGCCGCCCGGCAGCTCTCCGGCCCTCGCCCGGGACCGGCACCGGCCCTGCCGGACGCGCCGGCCGGCGACGAACGGCTCATCCGCATCGCGTCCGGCGCGCGCGGCCGCGAGGTGGACTTCTGGACGGCCGTGCCCGAGGGGTACGGCGACGGCCGCGGCCTGCCCGTCTGCCTGGTGCTGCACGGCGCATCGGCCACCCCGCGCGACTACGGCCGGTTCGGGCTGGCCCGCTTCCTCACCGACGCGGTACGCCGCGGCACCCCACCGTTCGCGCTCGCGGGCGCCACCGGCGGGCGGCTGTCCTGGCGCGCCGCCGGTGACGACGACCCGCAGCGGATGGTGCGCGAGGAGGTGCCCACCTGGTGCGCCCGGCGCGGGTTCGACAGCAGCCGGCTGGCCGTGTGGGGCTGGTCGATGGGCGGCTTCGGCGCGTTGCTGCTCGCCGAGACGTACCCGAAGTGGCTGCGGATGGCCGCGGCCTTCTCCCCCGCGGTCAGCGCCGGCGACGCGGTCTTCACCGGCGTGGAGAGGCTGCGCGGCACCCCGGTCGGGCTCTGGTGCGGTCGGCAGGACAATTTCCTGAAGGACGTCCGCGCGCTGGCCCGGGCGCTGCCCGAGGAGCCGGTACGCGCCGCCTGGGCCGACGGGCGGCACAACTTCGGCTACTGGGGCACAGTCATCCCGGACGCGTTCGCGCTGATCGGCGCCGCGCTCAACCCGCCCCGGACGTGAACCGGCACCGCACGTGAACCGCCCCCGGCCGCGCGGGCCGGGGGCGGGACGGGCCGGTCAGTACGAGTAGAAGCCCTGGCCGGTCTTGCGGCCCAGGTCGCCGGCGGTGGCCATGCGCTGGAGCAGCTCCGGCGGGAAGAACTTCTCGTCGGCGGTGTCGGTGTAGATGTTGCGGGTGGCGTTGAGCAGCACGTCCACGCCGGTCAGGTCGACCGTCGCGAGCGGGCCCATGGCGTGGCCGAAGCCCAGCTTGCAGGCGGTGTCCAGGTCCTCGGCGGAGATCACGCCGGACTCGACGAGCTTGACCGCCTCCATCGCCAGCGCGCAGATCAGCCGGGTGGTGACGAAGCCGGCGATGTCCCGGTTGACCACCACGACGGTCTTGCCGATCTCCTCGGCGAACGACTTGACCGTGTCCATGGTCGCGTCGCTGGTCTTGTAGCCGCGTACCAGCTCGCAGAGCTTCATCATCGGCACCGGCGAGAAGAAGTGCGTGCCGACGACCGACTCCGGGCGCTCGGTGGCGGTGGCGATCTGGGTCACCGGGATGGCCGACGTGTTGGTGGCGAGCACCGCGTCCGCCTTGCAGATCTTGTCGAGCGCGCGGAACACCTCGTGCTTGATCTCGATCTTCTCGAAGACCGCCTCGACCACGATGTCCGCGTCGGCGGCGGCCTCCAGGTCGGTGGTCGGGGTGATCCGGCCCAGCGTCGCCTCGACGTCGGACGCCTCGATCTTGCCCTTCTCGGCGAACTTCGTCAGCGACTTCCGGATGCCGTCCACACCGCGCTTCGTGGCCGCGTCGTCGATGTCGCGCAGCGTCACCTGCCAGCCCGCCTGCGCCGCCACCTGGGCGATGCCCGAGCCCATCAGCCCGGCACCGACGACCGCGAGTCGACCCGCCATCTGCTTCTCCCTCGCCGTGTTCTGCAACGTCTGGGAGAACCCTACTTAACGAGGGATAAGCCCCGGCCGTCAGATGGCCAGGTCCGGCTCCTCCGGCGCGGTGCCGCGCTCCACCTCGACGCCGAGCGCCCGCAGGTCGGCCACGAAGTCCGGATAGCCCCTGTCGACGTGGTGCACGTGCGAGACCTCGGTGAGGCCGTCGGCGCAGAGCCCGGCGATGATCAGGCCGGCACCGGCCCGGATGTCGGTCGCGCGTACCGGGGCGCCGGACAGCCGCTCCCGGCCGCACACCAGGGCGTGGTGACCGTCGGTACGGATCTCCGCGCCCAGCCGCATCATCTCGTTGGCGAACATGAACCGGCCGTCGAAGATGTTCTCGGTGATCAGCGAGCCGCCCTCGCTGACCGCCGCCAGCCCGATCGCCATCGGCAGCAGGTCGGTGGCGAAGCCCGGGTAGGGCAGCGTGACCACGTCGACCGCCCTCGGGCGGTCGTCCATGCGTACCCGGAAGGCGTCGCCTCGCGTCTCCACCAGGCCGCCGGCCGCGACCAGCTTGTCCAGCGCGACCTCCAGGTACGCCGGGTCCAGGCCGGTCACCGTCACGTCGCCGCGGGTCATCGCGGCGGCGAACGCCCACGTGCCGGCCACGATCCGGTCCCCCACCGTGGCGTGCCGGACCGGCCGCAGCTCGGGTACGCCGACGATGTGCAGCGTCGACGTGCCGGCCCCCTCGATCCGCGCGCCCATCCGGTTCAGCATCGTGCAGATGTCGACGATCTCCGGCTCCCGGGCCGCGTTGTCGATCGTCGTCGCGCCCCGGGCCAGCACCGCCGCCATGACCAGGTTCTCGGTCGCGCCCACGCTCGGGAAGTCCAGCACGATGTCGGCACCGTGCAGCCCGCCCGGCGCCTCGGCGATGACGAAGCCGTGCTCACCGGAGATCTCCGCGCCCATCCGGGCCAGCCCGGCGATGTGCATGTCCAGACCGCGCGAGCCGATGGCGTCGCCGCCCGGGTGGGCCACCCGGACGTACCCCCGGCGGGCCAGCAGCGGGCCGAGTACGCAGATCGACGCGCGCAGCCGCCGCACCAGGTCGTAGTCGGCCTCCGCGCCCGGCCGTTCCGGCACGTCGATGAGCACCGACCGGGACCGCTCCACACCGCCGTGGGCCACCATCGGGTCGACCGGGTCGTCCGGCCCGAAACGTACGCCGCAACCGAGCCGCCGCAGCACCTCGCCCATGATCGCGATGTCGGTGATCCGGGGCACGTTGGTGATCAGGCTGCGGCCGGGCGCGAGCAGCGCGGCGGCCATCAGCTTCAGCGCGGAGTTCTTCGCACCCACCACGTGCACGGTGCCGGCGAGCCGGGCGTCACCGCGTACCCGGATGACGTCGACGTCGTTGACCGCCGGATCTCCCGCGTCCCCCGGCCCCACCGGGCTCGGCCGGGCCGGGATGGTCAGGTCCGGTATCCGTAGGCTGTGCGTCATGGCCGTCCACCTCACGCGCATCTACACCAAGGCCGGCGACGCCGGCATGACCAGGCTGAGCAACAACGAGCAGGTGCCGAAGACCGATCCGCGCATCGCCGCGTACGCGGACGTGGACGAGTGCAACGCCTCGATCGGCGTCGCGCTCGCCCTGGGGCAGCTCCCGGACGAGCTGCGGGCCGTGCTGGAATCCGTGCAGAACGACATGTTCGACGTCGGCGCGGACCTGGCGACGCCTGTGGAGCCGGATCCGAAGTACCCGCCGCTGCGGGTGACCGAGGAGTACGTCGAGCGCCTCGAGGGGTGGTGCGACGAGTACAACGCGCGCCTGAGCAAGCTCGACTCCTTCATCCTCCCCGGCGGCACCGCGGGCGCGGCACTGCTGCACGTGGCACGGACGACCGCCCGGCGCGCCGAGCGTGCGGCATGGGCGCTGGTCGCACACGACCCCGATCGGACCAGTCCCCTCCCGGCAAAGTATCTCAACCGGCTCTCCGATTTGCTCTTTATCCTGTCAAGAACGGCAAATCCGGACGGCGACGTGCTATGGGTGCCGGGCGGGAAGCGCTGACCATCGGCGGCCTCCATCACGTGGAGGTGTGGGTACCCGACCTGGCCGCGGCCAGTCGTTCCTGGGGCTGGCTTCTCGGCGAACTGGGCTGGACGCCGTACCAGGACTGGCCCGCCGGCCACTCCTGGCGGCTCGGCGCCACATACGTCGTGCTGGAGGCGTCACCGGCGCTCACCGGCCGCGCCCACGACAGGCGTGCGCCCGGCCTGAACCACCTGGCCTTCCACGCCGGCCCGCCGGCCGCCGTCGAACGCCTGGTCGCTGCCGCCGGAGAGTACGGCTGGACGCTGCTGTTCCCGGACCGGCACCCACACGCGGGTGGCCCGGACAGCTACGCCGCCTACCTCACCGACGGGCAGGGGTACGAGGTCGAGTTGGTCGCGGAGACGTGAGAAGGCCGGCACCCCGTTGGTTCGGGGTGCCGGCCTTCAGCTTGGTCTTACTTGTTGTCTTAGCTGTTCCAGTGCTGGGCGACGAGGTCGGCGGCCTGCTGCTCCCACTGGGCGTAGTGGTCCGGGTAGGCCGACACCTGGACGGTCTGGGCGGCCTTGGTCAGCGGCATGTCCTGCCAGCCGTCGACCTGCTTCAGACCCTTCAGGAACGCCGTCGTGGAGTACTCGGGGTCGGTGATCTGCTCCACCGTGCCCCAACCGCTGGAGGGGCGCTGCTGGAACAGGCCCTGCGAGTCGTGGTCGTTACGGTCGCCGAGGTGGCCGAGGTTCTCCAGCTTCGACTCCTGCAACGCCGTGGCGATCGACACGACAGCGGCACGCTCGTCCATACCGGCCTTCTTCGTCGCCGCAATGATCGCCTTCACATTGGCGGTCTGCTCGTCGTTCAGGTCGATACGCGACTGCTCACCCTGCACACCGTGCGGGATCAGCTTGTCACCCTGAACGCTCACACTGACCGGCTTCGCCACGTGCGTGGTCTCCGCCGCGTGCGCGGCCACCGGACCGGCGAACACGCCACCGGTGAAAGCCAGACCAGCAACACCCAGAATGCTCTTACGCAGAATCGTGTTCATCAGAAGTGCTCCATTCGGGGGTCGACACACCCCGCGGGGGACGGGGATGCGTGGGCACCGTCAGGCGCTCAAAAAAGTCTTCGGGGGATCCGGCTGCTCGCGAGGGCAGGGGGGTGCCTCGTCGCGGCGCCGGAACACTGTTCAACGACCCGCCACCCGCCATCATTCCCGGCGGTTCAACACGCCACCAGAAAGCGGCGGGGGTTCACGTCGTCGGAACCGTGTTCAACGACCAGCCGGCCGGGATGATTCCCGGGCTGGCGGATGCCACCCCGCTCGCAGGGCGCGCCGCCGACGCTCGGTCGTTCACCCGGTTACAACGCCACCCACCCG